>JAGAJF010000130.1 GCA_017829005.1 Oscillospiraceae bacterium
ACTGTTTCCGCTTTGTGCGGTGTCTCCGTATCTTGGTTTTCCGCAGCTGAAGCACGTGCTGTGATCTGTGCTGTTTTTATGACTGCAGTTCGGACATATCCATACAGGCTCGTTTACATCGGGCTTCGGGACTGCCGTACCCGGGCGCACCATTCCGCAGGAGGTGCAGGTTTTATTTGAGTCTCTGTTTTTGAAATTGCAATTCGGACAATACCACTCTGCCATAATTATACCCCATTTCAAAAAAAATTTTTTTCACAAGATCATTATATCACTTATCGCCTCAAAGCAGCGGATTTTATAACAAAATGGACTAAAAAATATTGTAAAAAATCCAGCCCTCTTCAAAAGCAGAAGAAGGCTGCTGCAGAACTTAACATTTTTATGCTTAACTACGGGGCATACCCGTTTACTTCAAAAGCTCCCTGCAGGCATTATGCATCTCCTCAAGTCTGAGGCGCTGCTCGCTGCCTTCGGGGACATAGCTTTGTATCTTATCGCAGGGGAAAGCCTTGCACTCGGCGCAGAGCTTCACGTGCTTCTCCTTGCAGCATTTTCTAATCTCACAGCCCTTGCCGAACTTGTTGCAGTCGGCGGAAACTGTACGGCAGCCGCAGCAGGAGATGTCCTTTGGGTAAAATATCCTCTCTCCGTCAGAATATTCATGGGCGAGAAATCTGCGCATAGTGTCATCGTCACGCTCGGTGGCGATAAAGACGGGACATTCATTGCACATTATTCCGCAGCAGGAAACTGTTTCCATTTTTTATATCCATTCCTTTCGGTATCATAAGTAACAGCAGGCAAATACCTGCCATATAAGTTTACCATATTTGAGACTGTACGTCAACCTTTAAAATCTCTCTCTGATAAGCTCCTGCACCTCTCTTATGGGCAGGCTCTTTATCCGATGGCTGCCGATATGCTCCGAGCTTGTAAAAATATGCACATCGCAGGACTTGTTCATTCTCTGAAAAATATTCTGAGTTATCCGTATCTGCGCCACTCTTTCAAGGGGGACTGTGACGGTGTGGAACTCATATCCCCTGCAGTATTTGGCGCACACGCTGTCGGCGGTGATGTTAATGCCGTTGGTGCAGTAGGCGCACGCCTTCACAAGCAGCAGCCACACCGCAGGCACCTCGCATAGCACGGTCATAAATGTGATAAGCTCACGCCACTGGGGATACATCATCAGCACAACAAAGCCTGCCGCCTGTATTGCAAGTATCAGCACAGCGGGAGGCCCTATGAAGCGCATAATATAGGTTATCTTAGGATTTATATATGTCTCGCTTCGTGAAAAGCCCGTAAGCAGCTTTTCCATTACGCTGCCCAGCCCCTTAACGCCGCCGCTTTTCGTTCCTCTGATGGAGCAGACGGGAACGAAAACGGGAAGCTCGTTTTTCCGCTTGCCATAGCCGGTGCAGTTAACATGAACTGAGGTCACTCCGAAAAGCTTCATCAAAAGGTTCTGCCGCATATCAGCAATGTTTATTTTCCTGCTGTTTATGCAGTACATTCTCTTTACGATAAAGCCGCCTGTGATGATAATGCATTTTCCCCGTCTGCTTACAGTGAAATTAAGGTGCCTGAGAATATTTGCGGCAAAGGATATTACAAAGCCTATGCCGATTATGACGGAGACTGCCACGCCTGCGGGGGATATTCCCGTAATGAGCCTGCCCGCAAGAGTGGTAACAGCGTCGGACACGTTGTTTACCGCCTTGAAAAACTCTCTTTCCAGCCTGTCCCCGATAATGTCCGTGCTTCCCGACAAAGCGGTCATCAGAAGCACCACTCCAGAAAGTGCCGAGGAAAAAAGCAGGGAAAAGGCTATAAGGCTCTTTGACGAGGCTTTGTAGGTAAAATTCATTCCCTCGGGCTTTCTGTCACGCCCGATTCCCTTGTTTCCGGGACTTCTGAATGCTGCGGACAGGATATTGAAAAGCTTTGCCCTGTCGGATCTATAGATCATAAGGCTCACATCGGCAGATGTCCTGCCTCCAGAAGCTGCGTCGGTGTCGATGTATACCTTCACCGCTCCGAATCGTATCAGAACGGGATTTTCCTCGCTGGTAACGGCGCTTACATTAAGACATGGTATCTTTGTATCGGTCCGGAATATCATTCCCTTTCTGACCGTTATGCTGTCCTCTTCAAACTCATAAAAGGTGAAATACCATCTTATGACCGCAATGGCTATCATTGCAGTCACCGCAAGTATATCCCACCCTGCGCCCTGTGACCACCTGTAAAAATCAAATCTCAGTGCCGCCAAACCTCTTATAAGAGGAATGAGAAGCAGCCAGAAGTTTTTCGTGGTATATCCCAGAAGCGCAGCAGGGTGCTGTCGTCTCACGCCGCTCCCTCCTTATTTTTCGTCTTCGTTTTTATTCTCAACATCGGTAAAGCTGAGCTGCTCCGAGTTCATATCCTCAAAGGTAAGCTGAGTGACGCTGTCGTAGTCCCGTGCCATATCGCTAATCTCACGGGAGCTGAGAATATCCGAGCTGTCGGTATAAACATATCCGCTTTCCTCGGGGGAATACTCCACAAAATATTTTCCCTGAGGTATAGGCGCTTTCGTCTCGCACCGTTCACGGAAAAGCTCAAGTATCTCTCCGCAGTCCTTGTCCGAAAGGAAGAGTATGGGCATAGTTCCCCCAAGTGCCTTTAAGAAAATGAAGTTAAAGCCCGTATAACGTGACAGCGGAGCGGATATGCGTACTGCGTGCTGTACGGAAGAGAGCTTCATTATCCGATAGGTTCGGGTGAATATCCCCGAATAGGAAATGACCTCTTTTTCATTTATCACATATCGTATGGACTTGTACCACATGGGCAGAAGTATTACTATAAACACCACGTAAACCGCGGCGAAAATTATCATCAGTGCGGTTATGACCCTGACGGGCAGTGCTGGGGTATCGGGCATATACTGAGGGAACTTGTCAAGAGCGTAGAGCCGCAGTATATTCAAAAGCACCAGAAGCACTATTGTCAGCAGAAATGCTGTAACGGATATGAATTTCCTGCCCTTGGGGTCGGAATTGTAATTCCTGCTCATTGCGGCTCTCCTTTCAAATTTTTCTTTACTATTATACCATATTTTACAAGGATACGCAAGTGCTTTTTATTTCCGAATATACGTTTCTCGTCCCGAAAACATTATAATTTATTCTTCTATTCTGAAATCTCACCGCTCCCCAAGGCTCTCAAGAATTATGACCCCCATGGTCAGCGGCAATGTGAAGCTTACACTTCCCGACGCAAAAAAGAATACCGCTGCCGTAATGCCCAGCAGGATATCCATTGTACGAAATGCCGATGATACGTCCTTCATCGGGCATAGCCTTTCTGCGGCCGCCCGCATTATCCTTCCCCCGTCAAGAGCCGACAGAGGCAGAAGATTAAAGAGCATAAGGGAGATGTTTATCCCCGTGAATATCCTGTTGCCCGCAAGGCAGCCTGCTGCTCCGAGAAGGAGATTAACAAGCGGACCTGCCGCAAGCACCGAAATTTCCGACAGGGTGCTTCTTAGTGACAGAGGGTCGCTTTTAAGCTTTATTCCTCCGCTGTAGAAGGTTAGTCCCCGTATCCTTATTTTAAGCGCCTTCATCGCCGCGATATGCCCAAGCTCGTGAAGGGCAATGGAAACTGCCGCCATTGCCGCCGTTTCGGAAAATGCGCTTTGGAGCAGCAAAAGCGCCCACACCGCAAAAAATCCGAAGGTCAGTCTGAAATGTATCCCTTTTGCATAAAAATCCGGTCCGCTGTCCATAGAAAAAATCCTTTCGGAAAATGATAGATATAATATGCTTTTTCGGGGTAAAATATGACCGGAGGCTCTTATATCGCAAAAGGTTACAAGATGGTTACACAAAATTGTGATTATTACAAATCGGTTACAAAATTCACCCTTCGGATTTTACCGAAAAAAAGCAGACGGGTATTTTTTTGTACAGAATGACATTTATTTCAAATGTTCACAGAAAATTTCCGTCAGATTTATTAGAGAAAAATGCTTTTAATTTGGGCTGCAATGTGCTATAATAGTTAATGCAATGAGTGAAGCTCATAATATATCGCTGCAAATGCATATTTGCAGCTACGGGAGATTTTACTTTGGAAAAGTTTATTATAAAAGGCGGCAGACGTCTTGAGGGAGAGGTAGAGATAAGCGGCGCAAAGAACGCTGTTGTGGCTATTATCCCTGCTGTTATACTTGCGGACGGTCCCTGCGTGCTTGAAAATATTCCGAATATCAGCGACGTTTCCATTTCCCTGCGTATCCTTTACGAAATGGGTGCGGACGTACAGAAGCTGGACAAGAATACTTACCGCATTGACGCAGGAAACATCAAGGACCCCGTTGTCCCCTACGAGCTTGCCCGTCATATGAGGGCTTCCTATTATTTCCTGGGAACTCTTCTCGGCAAATTCGGCAGAGCAAGAGTCTCCATGCCGGGCGGCTGCTATCTGGGCGACCGGCCCATTGACCAGCATCTCAAGGCTTTCTCTGCTCTGGGCGCTGCCTGCACACTGGATAACGGTATGATAGACATCTGCGCCGATTCCCTTATCGGTTCTCAGATATATTTTGACAAGATAACCGTGGGCGCTACCATCAATGCTATGCTTGCTGCTGTTAAGGCTACGGGTCTCACCGTTATCGAGAATGCCGCAAAAGAGCCTCATATCGTCGATCTCGCCAATTTTCTCAATTCCATGGGTGCGGATATCATGGGCGCAGGCACCGACGTTATCAAGATAAGAGGCGTTAAGCACCTTAAAGGCACCACCTATGCCATTATCCCCGATCAGATAGAGGCAGGCACATATATGGTCGCGGCGGCTGCCACAAAAGGAAATGTGCTTATTAAAAATGTTATTCCCAAGCACCTTGAGTCTATTACTCAGAAGCTTGCCAAGATCGGCGTTAATGTGGAGGAATTTGACGACAGCGTGAGAATTTCCGTTGACGGTCCTCTCGTTAAGACAAGCATCAAGACTATGCCCCACCCCGGTTTCCCTACTGATATGCAGCCTCAGATATCTACTCTCCTCTGTCTTGCGGAGGGTACCAGCATCGTTACGGACGAGATATTCAACAACCGTTTCCGCTATGTGGACGAGCTGAGACGTATGGGTGCGGATATTTCCGTTGAGGGCAGAGTTGCCGTTATCGAGGGTGTGGGAAAGCTTATGGGTGCGCCTGTTACCGCTCCCGACCTGAGAGCAGGCGCTGCTCTTATCATTGCGGGACTTGCCGCAGGTGGCGTTACCGAAATAGACGATATTTACCACATCGAACGTGGCTATGAGGACATTGAGCGTAAGCTCAGGGCGCTGGGTGCGGATATCGAGAAAAAGACTGTTCCCGGCAGCTCGGTACGCAAGGTGGCGCTGTGATTTTTTTAAAAGTCAATTGAAAATGTTTAGAGGACTGACACGAATTGTGTGCCGGTTCTCTTTTTTATTCCACATAGTTCTAAAGACAAATGCGACAATGGTAAAAATCAATATAATAGCTTTTGCGTGAGAAAAATCGCAGTTTACTTGACATTAAAAGTTAATTAAGTTATAATATTATTAGCGATATCCCGCCGAAAATATTAACTTTTTGTAAATATAAGAATACTTTGAAAAATTTTCCTGTGTTTAATTGTTTACTATACAGATGACCCGAATTTATGCAGAAAGGACGCTTTGATATGAAAAACAGACGGAGAAAAATCCTGAGCCTATCCCTTTGCACCGCTATGCTCCTTACCGCCCTGCCCTTTGCGGAGGTAAATGCCGCCGACAGCAATACTTCCACTCAGGAAAGCAGGGAGACTGCCGAACTGAAAGCTGCCATAAGCGAGGTAAAAAAGAGGATAAACATTCCCAAGGAACTGACAAAGTTTGACTATGAGACCGAGACAAGCTATGAAACCACATATTACAGGCTCGTATGGTACAGTCAGAAAAAGAACGACTACGGCGACCTGTACACCGACAAGTCAATCACCGTTGAATATTTTAACGGCTTCATAAGCGGATACAGCTATTATGATATAAACATAAGCCGAAGCTCAAAGCCTGCCTTTGCAAAGCTTTCTCCCGAGGAGCAGGAGAAGTGTGTAAAAAAACATCTGAAAGCACTTAATCCCGAGCTCAAGGGAAATATGGTCATTGAAAGAGATACAGAGGAACTTAGCCTTTACGACCGTACTGTTTATTACAATCTCTGGCGTGAAGAAAACGGAATTTATTTCGGCAGCAACATCGGAAATATAGAAATTGACAGGGATACAGGAAAGCTTCTTAGCTTTGAGCTTACCTGGTGGAATGACGCAAAATGTCCCGACGCTTCAAATATACTCTCCGAGCAGGAGGTCACTCAGATATATGCCTCAAGAAAGCCTCTAGGGGTGCGCTACAGCCTTTTCACCGATTCGAAGTATGACTCCGAAAAAAGAGAATGGGTATACACAAGCTTCATTCTCCCCGTTTATTATCCCACGGTGGACGGCGAAAATATGATAGACGCAATTACGGGCAATTACACCTCCTACTATGACGATAGGGAAAAATATTCCTACACCGATGCCTACAACTGGAAAGACAGTGACTATGAGGATGATGAAATATGGGCATATGAAGGTGTTGATGGCGATGGCGAATATATCGAGGATTACAGCGATGCGGAGCTTGAAGCAATTGACAAGGAAAACAAATACATAAGCGCAGAGCAGGCTTTGAAGATAATAAAGGACAACAAGTATATCAAGTTCAACAAGGAGCTTGTTCAGAGCAGTGCTTATATCAGCAGCTACACCGATGACAAGGGTAAAGAAAAGGTCTCAAAGGTCTTTAGCTACGAATTCTCCACCGATGATGAAACTAAGGACAGCATTTATCTCAGCGTTGCAATGGACGCTTTTGACGGTCATATCATAGGCTTTAACAAAAGCTATTATTACGGAGACAAAAGCCCCAATAAAAATGTGAAGCCTGTGAGCAAGACCTCCGCTGTGTCTGTTGCCGAGAAAGCCGCTGAGTATTTTATCGGGGACAAGGCTAAGGAGTACAGAGAGGACAGCGTTTGGAACGATAACTCAAAGGAAGTGAGCAAGAGGATTTATTTTACAAGATATGTAAATGACATTCCCACCGACTTTGATGATATGAAGATCACCGTTGACTCAAGGGGCGAGGTACTGAGCTTTTCCCACACATATCACGATATGAAGTTTCCCAAGGGTAAGCTTGTGTCTGAGGAGCAGGCTTATGAGAAGCTTTTTGAGAATATGAAGCCCGAGCTTTTTTATCACGGCTTTACCGATCTGCAGATGAAGTCCCACGTTTATCTTACCTATGAATTTGAAAGCTCCTATTTCATCAATGCTCTTACGGGCGAGCGTATTTCATATGACGGAACGCCTTATTACTCGAACTGCGCCGAAAAGCCTGCTGCCAAGGAAGCAAAGCTTTACACCGACATCAAGGGGCACAAGTACGAAAAGGAAATAAAAACCTTGTGGGATCACGGTATTCGTCTGACGGACAGCGAAAAGCTTGACCCCGACGGAGCAATTACTATGGGAGAATTTATTGAGCTTATCGAAAGCGTGATATTGTATGAGGAGCTTGATGATTATTATGAGAATAACCCGAAGCTGAAGGAAAAGCTTACCTACAAGGAGCTTGCAAAGCTGTATGTATACATCTATGCAAAGGGCTGCTTTGAGGCAGGCGGGATAGAGGGCATTTTTGCTCCGCCTTACAAGAATGTTCCCACCTCTGACCCATACTGCGGTTATATTGCAATTGCCAAATCAAAGGGGTTTATTTCTCACGGCACTTCTTTCAGCAAGGACAAAACTATTTCAAGAGCCGAAGCTTTGAAGGCGATTTATGATTATATTGCAGCCGAAAAGGGAATGAAGCTGTATGAGATATTTAATATCTGACAGAAATTAACATAAAAAGTATCGCCGGGAAAGCTTTTTCCCCGACGATACTTTTTTATTGCCAAGATCATTTATCCGTATTGATATAGCTCTTATAACCGTTAAGATAAATTGCTCCCGAAATAACGGTGAGGGCGGCAGATATCCAGATAAGAGCCTGTTCAACAGCCGTTACCCACATTTCATAGGAAGAGCTGTCCTTGCCGAAGATAACGGCGAAGAGGAGTATCACAACTATTGCCACCATTGTAAATGCGGTCTTGAGCTTGCCCCATATGCCTGCTGCTACCACAACTCCCTCGCCTGCGGTCACAAGTCTCAGCCCCGAGACCATAAATTCTCTTGCAATGATTATGATAACGGGAACAGCTCCCGCAAGTCCCATATCCACAAAGCAGACAAGGGCAGATATTACAAGCACCTTATCCGCAAGGGGGTCAAGGAATTTTCCGAAATTCGTTACGAGATTTCTGCTTCTTGCGATATGTCCGTCAAGGGCATCGGTTATGGAAGCAAGGGCAAAAACTACAAGCGCCCAGAGACTGCTCATCGGCACTATATCCGTAAGCAGGAAGAATATGAAAAAGGGCACCAGCACCACTCTTGCAACGGTAAGCTTATTCGGCAGGTTCATCTTCAACATCTCCTATCAGGTCGTAGTCCATTATATCGTTTATATGCACGTTTACGAAAATGCCGGGTACAAGACGGCGCTTTTGGGAGTTGAAGAATATCTTGCCGTCAATTTCGGGTGCGTCTGCCGCACTTCTGCCGAAATAGCATTCGCCGTAGCGGTCATAGCCCTCCACAACTACCTCGATGGTCTTGTCACGAAGCTGCTGGTTTTTCTCGGTCATAATTACCATCTGCTGCTCCATAATGATATCCGAGCGGCGTTCCTTTGTCTCTTCATCAAGCTGTCCGTCCATAAGAGCTGCCTTTGTGCCCTCCTCGGCGGAATAGGGGAAACAGCCTAAGCGGTCAAATTCCATATCCTTCACAAAGTGGGCAAGGCGGTCAAACTGCTCCTCGGTCTCACCGGGGAAGCCTGTTATAAGGGTAGTTCTGAGAATTATGCCCGGTATACGCTCTCTCAGCTTTGCAATAAGCGCTCTCAGAGCTTCCTCGTTTCCGGGACGGTTCATTTTTGAGAGTATCTCACCGTCACAGTGCTGAATGGGCATATCTATGTATTTGACTATCTTGTCCTCCCTTGCCATTACGTCAATAAGCTCGTCTGTTATCCTTTCGGGGTAGCAGTAGAGGACGCGTATCCACTTGAGCTGGGGTATCTGACTAAGCCTTGTGAGAAGCTCGGGGAGCATCGGCTTGCCGTAGATATCCTCGCCGTAGCGTGTGCTGTCCTGAGCGATGACGATAAGCTCTCTCACGCCGTTCACCGCAAGCTCTGAGGCTTCGGCACAGAGGGCTTCCATGGGCACGCTGCGCATTTTTCCTCTGATGGAGGGGATAGCGCAGTAGGAGCAGCAGTTTGAACAGCCGTCTGCGATTTTAAGATATGAATAGAATGAAAGGGTGGTCTGCACTCTGCCGCCTGTAAGTCCGAGATTTAATTTATCATCAAAGCTTGTAAGCTGATTTCCGCCCATTACCTTTTCAACGATATCGCAGATGTGGTCGTTGGAGCCGATGCCCACAACGGCGTCTGCCTCGGGTATTTCCGAAAGCACCTCGTCCTTGTAGCGCTCCGCAAGGCAGCCTGTGATGATTATCTTCTTTATCCTGCCCTCTTTTTTGAGGGTTGCAAACTCGAGAATTGTTTCTATTGCCTCCTGCTTTGCGGACTCGATAAATCCGCAGGTGTTGATTATCGCCACATCCGCAAGGGCTGCATCTCCAACCAGCTGATAGCCCTTTTCACTGAGCTTATATAACATTCTCTCTGCGTCTACCTGATTTTTGGAGCAGCCCAGAGAGACCATTCCTACTCTTATTGACATTTATATCATTCCTTTTCTGTGATATGGTCGCATACATTTTTATTATACTACAAGCCTTATTCATTTGCAAGGGCAAAACGAAAAATTTCAGCAAATTTTCACTCTTCAAATGTCCATTTTCCGAAAACTCCTGCTTGCTTTAGGCGCAATAATGTGATATAATAATAATGATTATCCACACCGAAAGGAAGCTTGCTATGAATATCCTTGTGAAAAATATAAAAATGCTTATGGGCGGAGAAATTGCAGAGGGAGATATCTGCATTTCGGGCGGTACCATTGCCGCTGCAGGCACACCCCCTAAGGAATTTACCGCCGAAAAGATAATCGACGGCTCGGGAAAGCTCGCTATTCCGGGGCTTATCAACTGCCACGCCCATTCATATATGTCACTTTTCCGAAACCTGGCAGATGACCTTACCTTTGAGGACTGGCTTTTCGGCAGCATTATGCCCCGTGAGGACGCACTCAGCCCCAATGATGCATACTGGGGAGCTATGCTCTCCTGCGCCGAGATGATAAAGAGCGGGACTGTATGCTTTATGGATATGCATATGTTCCCCAACAAGTGTGCCGAAGCTGCAAGCACTCTCGGTATGAGGGCTGTTATGACAAGAGGTCTTACGGGGCCCGACAGGACGGAAAAGGACGCGATTCGCCGATTTAACGAGCATATGCAGGAGAGGGAGCAATGGACAGATGACCCACTTATAAGCTTCAAGCTGGGTCCCCACGCTATTTACACCTGCGGCAGGGATTATCTTGAATTTCTCATTGAAAAGGCACAGGAAACAAATCAGGAATTTCATATCCACCTTTCCGAAACGGTGAATGAGGTGAAAAGCTGCTACAAGGAGCAGGGCAAATCTCCTGTGGAATATCTGAATGGTATGGGATTTTTCGACGTAAAGACCGCTGCCGCTCACTGCGTTCATCTGTCCGAACACGATATGGACATTCTTGCGGAAAAAAACGTCAGCGTTATCCACAATCCAAAGAGCAATCTAAAGCTTGCAAACGGCATTGCGCCTATCCCGAGGCTGCTTGAAAAGGGCGTTAACGTATGTATGGGAACGGACAGTCAGGCTTCAAACAACACTCTCAATATGTTCTCGGAAATGAATTTCGCCGCACTTCTCCACAAGGGCACTACAGGCATACCCACCGTATGCGCCGCACGTGAGGTGCTTGACTTTGCAACTGTAAATGCGGCAAAGGCTCTGGGCTTTGAGAAAACCGGTGCCATTGCTGCGGGAAACAAGGCGGACATTTGCATACTCGACCTTGACCGACCCCAGTTTTATCCCCGCAATGACCTTGCCGCCGCTCTCGTTTATTCCGCAAACGGCAGCGAGGTGGACACGGTCATCATTAACGGCGAGATCGTTCTTGAAAAGGGCAGGCTTACCCGATTTGACGAGGAGGAAATTTACGCAAAAGCAAGAGAGGTTGCGGAAAGATTTTAAGGTCAGCGACCGTTTTTATTGCAGAAAGCAGGTGAAAATGATATGAATTTCATTGACGAAGCATTATCCAAAGGACTTAAAAATGATGATTTTCTGCAAGCAATGGCAGACATTTATAATCACCCCGAGGTTCGGGAATGTCTGGACAAATATCCCCAATTCATTCGGGATGTAATTACAATTATTGATTACGATACCGAACTGTCAATGGAGGGATTGGACTTCCGTGATTACTCAAATGAGATCAATGCGCTGAACAGGGCAGGACTTAAAACGGAAGCAGAGCTGTTGTCAAAAGTATGTGATGATAATGATACTTTGAATGATGTTTATGACCATTTGGCAATTAACAATGATTATGATGGTTTTTGGGATACTGTAAGGGCGTATATTGATAACAATATATCCAGATAAACGTTACCGAGCCACAAATTAAAAAATTTATACAAGACCTCTGAGCGAGGTCGCCGCGGGTCGTCACCCGCATGAAAGGAAAGATAAAAAATGTTAAACACAAGTGAGATCAGAAACCCCGAGCTTTGGGAAAGCGGAGCAAGAAAAATTGAGTGGGTAAAGCAGAATATGCCCCTGCTCAGAGGAATCGAGGAGGAATTTTCAAAGGAGAAGCCTTTTGCAGGGCTGAAGGTTGCACTGTCCGTTCATCTTGAGGCAAAGACCGCATATCTTTGCAAGGTGCTTGCGGCAGGCGGTGCGGATATGTATGTCACAGGCTCAAATCCCCTGTCCACTCAGGACGATGTGGCTGCGGCTCTCGTTCATGACGGTTTGAAGGTATTTGCCTGGTACAATGCAACAGATGAGGAATATCACCGCCACATTGCACGTGTTATCGAGGCAGGCCCCAACATTATCATTGACGACGGCGGCGACCTTGTTCACCTTATCCACACCGAACACCCCGAGCTTATCCCCAACGTTATCGGCGGCTGCGAGGAGACCACTACGGGCATTATCCGCCTTATTGCAATGAACAGGGCAGGAGAGCTGAAATTCCCTATGGTGCTTGTTAACAACGCCGACTGCAAGCACCTTTTCGACAACCGCTACGGTACGGGGCAGTCTGTATGGGACGGCATCAACCGCACTACTAACCTTATCGTTGCAGGCAAAAACGTTGTTGTGGCAGGCTATGGCTGGTGCGGCAAGGGCGTTGCTATGAGAGCAAAGGGTCTTGGCGCTTCGGTAATTGTCACCGAAGTTGACCCCATAAAGGCAATGGAGGCTGTTATGGACGGCTTCAAGGTAATGAAAATGGAGGAAGCCGCTAAAATAGGCGATTTCTTCGTTACCGTTACGGGCTGCGACGGCGTTATCACCGAAAAGAGCTTTGTTAATATGAAGGACGGTGCGGTATGCTGCAATGCGGGTCATTTCGACTGCGAGGTTGATGTGGCATGGCTTCGTGAAAACTGCGTTAAATCGTGGATAGCACGCAACAATATTATGGGCTATGAGCTGAAAAACGGCAGAAGCATATACATCATCGCCGAGGGCAGGCTTGTAAATCTTGCGGCGGGAGACGGTCACCCTGCGGAAATTATGGATATGTCCTTTGCGGTGCAGGCAATGAGTGCGCTTCATCTTGTTAAGAACAAGGGCAAGCTTGACAGTATGATAATTGACGTTCCCCGTGAGGTGGATATGGAAATTGCAAGGAGAAAGCTTGCGGCTTGGAATATTGAAATTGACAAGCTCACCCCCGAGCAGGAGGCATATCTTAACAAGGGACTTTGATATTTTTCGGTCGGAGGTCGCTTATGAAAAAGCTTACGGCATTTATGGCGCTTGCCACTGTTATGACATCTCTTACTGCCTGCGGCGGAACCGAAGCACCGGCAGAAACTGCGGAACAGACAAAAGAAGAAACTGTCCTTTCCTCCGAAGCACAGATCACCCAATCGGCTTCGGAGATGACAATTACATCTGAGGTGATTTCCGAAAAGTCGGAAACGGCACTTCTTTCGGAAGAGCCGACTTCGGTCAGCGAAACATCGGAGAATGAGCCGCAGATACGTGTAGAGTGGGCAGACGAAGCTGTGCTTACAGCAGATCACGATGAATATGATATTTTCGAGCCGTCCGAGGAACAGGCACAGGCAGCATTCACATCGGACACTCCCGTAAAGGGCTTTGTAATACTTGAGCTTACGCTTACGGACTGCAACGATGAAGGAGTTATGACCTTTATCGCATATCCTGCTGCATCGCCGGATATCACCCCCGGAAAGCCCCTTGTTATAGGCTTTACCTTTATGGGGGATATTCCCGGGTATGGCTTTCAATATGAGGACACCGACGGGAACATTCGCCGCTTTGCGCTGGAAATAAGCGGCGAGGACGGCTCTCTCCTGATACGGGAGGCAAGCGGGGAATACTATGACTTTGTTCTTGAATAAATATATGAGGTATTACTTATTTTCGGAGGTACGGTTATGAAAAAGATTTTTGCATTTATGGCGCTTGCTGCTGTTATGACATCGCTTACTGCCTGCGGCGGCGGTGAAACCTCCGTGGACAGAGCGGAAAAAGCTCTTGAAAGCGCACAGAATGCCATCGGTGAGGCTGCCGATACAAAGGCTTCACAGCTTGCCGATGCGGCTGTTGGGAATATAGAGATCTCCGATGGAAACAGGGAAACAGAGCTGCCCGATGTTGATGAACTTATAAATGAATGAAAATGCTAAGAATACTGCCGCTGTGCCGCTTAACGCATACTTTTTAACCGAAAGGAAAATCAGATGAACGACACACTGCGTGAATATCTCAGCTACGGCAGCTTTATCCTGCCGCTGATAAAATGCAAAAAAACTATCACACCCGAGAAGGTTCTGTGGAAGGACAAGAACAGATATTTTCTGTATTTTCCGTCTCCCCGAAAAAAGATCGACACCCTTGTGATATACATACACGGCGGCGGCTGGAACAGCGGCTCTCCCTCGGATTTTCACTTTATCGGGCAGAAATTCGCCAATGAGGGGTATGACTGCATTATGCCGGGCTACCGAAAGGCTCCCAAGGCTCATTTTGAGGAGATATCGGAGGATATTTTCACTGGTTATACAGAGATAAAAAAATTTATTTCGGATAAAGGTCACGGGTATTCAAAGACCGTTGTTGTAGGCTCATCGGCAGGAGCTCATCTGGGCGCACTGCTTTGCTATGATTCGGAGCGGCAGGAGAAATACGGTATATCTGCCGATGAATTTGAGGGGTTTATCAGTCTTGCAGGTCCCTTATGCTTTGACCTGACCCAGACAAGCGCTCTGAACACTCTTGGAGCGAATATGTTTGGCAGCAGGGACAAATCCGAGTGGAAAAAGGGTGAGCCGGTCTCAAAGCTTAAAAAGGGTCAGAAAACCAAAGCAATGCTCATTCAGAGCAGACACGACGGTATTATAGGCTTTGAACAGGCTGAGAAATTCAGAGAACGTGCTATGGAGCTTCAAATCCCTGCGGAGCTTTTTGAAGTCACCGAAAAGCAGGATACCCATTCGGCATACAGCGCAGGTGTTTTTTTATCCAAGCGGGCAAAATCGCCCACCCTTGATAGGGTGTTTGAATGGCTTGACAATATGTAAAAGGAAGTTTTAAAGGAAAAAACGAAAGGGATATCAAATGTATGATAATATCCGCAAACTGCTTGTCTCCTGCGGGTGGCAGATAACATATGATGAATTTAATATTGATTTTTCCCTTCCGTTTTTTCGGCAGACGGACAGGTTGAACGAAGATCTGCTTCAGGCTTCGTCAGAGGAATTTATCATTGATATGGGCTGGTATCCCGAGGGTGATCCCGCCGGAAAGCTCAGAGCCTTGCTGATAAAAAATCATAACTGGCTCGAACCTGTTTCAGAATTTGAAGATAACAATGCTGCTATGCTTGAAGAGCATATCCGAAAGCTGATAAGCTATGCAGAGAGAGGAAGATCACAATGACCGAACAAGCAAAAAAGGACGGGCAGACAAATTCCTGCCCCGTTTACAAAAAATGCAGCGGCTGCCAGCTTCGCAATATGACCTACGAGGAGCAGCTTAAATTTAAGCAGATAAAGGTTGACAGGCTTATGGGAAGGCTATGCCGCCCCGACAGGATAATCGCCGCCGACAAACCCGAGGGCTACCGCTGCAAGGTGCAGGGAGCATTTGACTTCAAAAACGGCAAATGTGTCTCGGGAGTTTATCAGTCCTCAACGGGAGGAGTGGTGGCTGTTGACCGCTGCGAAGTTAATGACGAGAGAGCTGACAAGATAATCAGGGCTGTAAGAAAAACGGCATTAGGGCTTAAAATTCCCGTATGGTGCAGCTTTAACGGCAAGGGCTTTCTCCGCCACGTGCTTGTGAGAATTGCAAGGAACACGGGGGAAATTATGGCAATTATTGTGGGAACTTCGGAGAATTTCCCCTCAAAAGCCGCATTTGTAAAGAGCATTACGGAAAAATGCCCTGAGATAACCACACTTATTTTCTCCGTAAACCGCTCGGACAAAATGAATGTGGGAGACAGGTGCGAGGTGCTTTACGGCAAGGGATATATCGAGGATATCATCTGCGGCAAGCGTATCAGGATATCCCCCAAGTCCTTTGCACAGGTAAATCCCGCACAGGCTGAGAAGCTTTACGAGCTTGCTGTACGCTCTGCAAAGCTTACGGGTAAGGAAACGGTCATTGACGCATACTGCGGCATAGGCGCAATGAGCCTTATGGCGGCAGACAAGGCGAAAAAGGTCTATGGCTGCGAGATAAACAAGTCCGCCGTAAATGACGCTGTGATAAACGCAAAGCTGAATGGCACGGAAAATGCGGAATTTATCTGCTCGGACAGCGGAAAATTCCTTGAGGAATTCAATGAGGAAGGTCTGAAAGCTGATGTTGTTATCCTCGACCCCGCAAGGGCAGGCTGTGACAGAAAATTTCTTTCGGAGCTTGTAAAAATCTCTCCCGACCGTATCGTTTATGTTTCCTGCGAGCCGGAAACTCAGGCGAGAGATGTTTTCTTCCTGATAAAAAACGGGTACAAGCTTAAAAAGCTTATGCCTGTGGATATGTTTCCTTTTACAAATCATGTCGAATGTATAGGACTGATGGTAAAAGCAAAAAAATAACCTTTGACAAGCCAACTGCAAGGATATGATAAAATGGAAAAAAAAGACAGCATTTACGCCGACTGGAACCCCTGGCACGGCTGTACAAAAATAAGTCCCGGGTGCAGATACTGCTATGTTTACAGGCAGGACGAAATGTACGGCAGCAGTGACGCAAGCAGTCTCTGCCGAAAGACAAAGGCATTCGAACTTCCCATACAGAAAAAGCGTGACGGCAGCTATAGGATACCCCCGCACAAAATAATATTCACCTGCTTCACCTCGGATTTTCTCCTGCAAGACGCCGATAAGTGGAGAGAAGAATGCTGGAAAATGATAAAAGAGCGGAGCGACTGTTACTTTTATTTTTTCACCAAGCGAATTGACCGCCTTGAAAAAAGCCTCCCTCCCGACTGGGGCGATGGCTATGACAATGTTATCATAGGCTGCACCGCAGAAAATCAGGACAGAGCAGATTTCCGCCTGCCCATATTTCTCTCCCTGCCCATAAAGCACCGTTCGATAATAGTCTCTCCAATGCTTGAAGAGATACACATTTCGGACTATCTTGACGAGCGTATCGAAGAGGTCTCGGTGGGCGGCGAGTCGGGTCAGTATGCCCGCCCCTGCCATTATGAATGGATACTCGAGCTGCGTCGTGAATGCGTGGAGAAAAACATTCCCTTTTATTTTCATCAGACGGGTGCAAGGTTTGTAAAGGACGGGAAAATGTATTTAATAAAGCGTAAATTCCAGGGAAGTCAGGCAAGAAAAGCAGGGATAGATTTTCGCATAGGAAACCGCTTTATTCCCGATACGGCAGAGTATAACGGGGATAAGGACGAGGATATCCAGCTTAAAATTGAAGGGATATGAAAGTTCTTGGAAAAGCTTAAAATTGCACTTCTTCAGCTGCTTCCCGAAAGCAGCCTTGAGGATAATCTGAAAAAGGGCATAAACGCCTGCCGCAAAGCAAGATCAATGGGAGCGGACATTGCCCTGTTCCCCGAAATGTGGAGCTGCGGCTATGATATCCCCGAGGATATAACTGTTTTAAAAAACAGTGCGGTTTCAGCCGACGGGGATTTTGTAAACACATTCAGAAGCCTTGCCAAAGAGCTTAAAATGGCAATAGCGGTAACATTTCTCGAGAAGCATGACCCCCTCCCCCGAAACGCCGTCAGCCTTTTTGATATGAACGGAAAACTCGTGTACAGCTATGCAAAAGTGCATACCTGCGATTTCGGTGATGAAGCACGTCTCTCCCCGGGAGATGATTTTTACGTAAATGACCTTGAAACGGAAAAAGGGACGGTAAAGGTCGGCTCAATGATATGCTATGACAGGGAATTTCCCGAAAGCGCAAGAATACTTATGCTAAAGGGAGCGGAGCTGATACTCGTTCCCAATGCCTGCCCGATGGAATTAAACAGGCTATCCCAGCTTCGGGGCAGAGCCTATGAAAATATGCTTGCCATCGCCACCTGCAATTATCCCGCGCCAAAGCCCGACTGCAACGGTCATTCAACCCTTTTTGACGGGGTTGTCTATCTTCCCGATCTGCCCTCTTCACGTGACACCTGCGTGCTTGAAGCAAACGAAAACGAGGGTATTTTCATTGCGGAGCTTGACCTTGGAATGCTCAGAGAATACCGTGAAAATGAAGTTCACGGCAATGCCTACAGGCGACCCGAAAAATATTCCCTGCTTTTGTCGGAGGAAATAAAATATCCCTTTGTCAGAGATGACAGAAGGAACTGAAATACCGAAAGGACACCGAAAAAATGGAGTCAAAAAACCAGACCAACTGCGAGACCTGCGTCAATTACGTATATGACGAGGACTACGACTGCTACACCTGCCTTGTAAATCTTGACGAGGACGAAATGTACCGCTTTATGAATGGCACAAACTACTCCTGCCCCTACTTTCGCCTTGACGATGAATACGGGGTGGTAAAGCACCAGATGTAAGGAGTGATACCCATAAAATACGGAGAAACTGAGGAGGGGAAATTCATCTCCCGTCCCAACAGATTTATCGCCAAGGTAGAGATAAACGGCAAAGAGGAGACCGTTCACGTAAAGAACACGGGACGCTGCAAGGAGCTTCTCGTCCCCGAAGCAAGGGTAATACTTGAGAAAGCACCCATAGGCTCACCCAGAAAGACCGCCTATGACCTCATCGCCGTCTACAAAAACGGTATGCTCATAAATATGGATAGCCAAAGTCCCAATAAGGCTGCAATGGAATTTATCCCCAAGCTCTTTGAGGGGGTCACATATGTCCGCCCCGAAACGACCTACGGCAGCTCCCGTTTTGACTTTTATATAGAAGCGGGCGAGCGGAAAATGTTTATGGAGGTCAAGGGCTGCACCTTGGAGGATAACGGCGTCTGCCGCTTTCCCGATGCCCCCACCCAGCGAGGAGTAAAGCACGTAAACGAGCTGATAAAAGCCGCAAAAGAGGGCTATGAAGCCTATATCCTCTTTGTGATACAGATGGAAAGGGCAAAATATTTTACCCCGAACCGTGAAACTCACCCCCAGTTTGCCGAGGCTCTGAAAAAGGCTGCCGAAAACGGGGTAAAAATTCTTGCATACACCTGCACCGTCACCCCCGACAGTATGGTGATAGACAAGCCATGCAAGGTGATTTTATAAGGAGATATCTTATGAAAAAAAGTTCAGCTGCTCCGATAACCATAGTATTGATTTGGTTATTTCCGTATATTGCCGCATTGGTAATATCAAATTTTTTTAATTTAAATCCGCTGACCGGACTTATCGTGAATGAACTCGGTATGTTTATCGGAACCTTTTTGACCTATCTGCTGCATAAAAAAATTATAAATTTGCCTGTTATAAATAATGAGTGGAAGAAAATAGATCCCATACTTATGAGCAGCGTTTTTACACTGTCGCTGTCATTTACAGCCATTGTTATGTATCTGGCTTTCAGGGATGGAAATTATGTTGAATATGAAGAGCAGTTAAATCTCTTTACTATTTTAAATTATATTGCGGTCATTGTCATAAATCCATTTGTCGAAGAATTTATTTTCAGATATATGGTCATTGAAAGTATGCTGGGAAAGCATAAAAATTTTAGTATTATAGTAATTTCTACAATACTGTTCTGTATTCCGCATATGGTGGGATTGGTTTCAAGCCTTGATATTATAATAAGCTCAATTTTATTTGCCGTAATATATATTCAGACCAAAAACCTTATGTACACATATATTGCACACGCAAGCCACAATTTAATGGTTGAAGTGCTGTTAAACACCAACATAAATGTAATACGTTCAAATGTACTTCTTGTAATTGGCATTATCGTTTTTATATGTTCAGTAATATTCTTTTGTGTATATATAAAGAAATATAATCAAAAAGTCAACTCTTAACGATTGTGAAGGGAGCATTATGGAAAATCTCACAAACATAAACGTAATAAAAGATATATTCGAGCGCCACGGCTTCACCTTTTCAAAAGCCTTGGGACAGAATTTCATCATAAATCCTGCCATATGTCCGAAGATAGCCGAAATGGGAAATGCCCAAAAAGGCTTTGGCATAATCGAGATAGGCACAGGCGTAGGGGTGCTTACAAACGAGCTTGCAAAGCGTGCGGACAAGGTGGTTGCAGTTGAAATAGACACCCGACTTATCCCCATTCTGGAGGAAACACTTTCGGAATACGACAACGTCACCGTCATAAACGCCGATGTTATGAAAACCGACCTGAAAGCGGTCATAGAGGAGCATTTTAATGGACTTGACGTGGCAGTCTGCGCCAATCTCCCCTATTACATCACCTCGCCCATAATAATGTACCTCCTTGAAAGCCGCCTGCCCATAAAGTCCGTAACGGTAATGGTGCAGAAGGAAGCAGGAGTGCGCCTGTGTGCAAAGCCCGGCAGCAGGGAGTGCGGTGCGGTGACAGCGGCGGTGCATTACTATGCGGAGCCTAAGCTGATTTTTAACGTCTCAAGGGGCAGCTTTATGCCTGCGCCCAATGTGGACTCCTGCGTGATACGCCTTGATATAAGGGAAACTCCCCCCGTTTCGGTGGCAGATGAAAAATACTTTTTCCGTCTGGTAAGAGGAGCATTTTCACAAAGGAGAAAAAACCTTGCAAACTCTCTTTCCTCATCAATGGCTATCCCCAAATCCGATGTGATAAACGCAATAAGAGCCGCAGGACTTTCGGAAAATATACGACCCGAGCAGCTTACATTACAGCAGTTTGCAGACGTGGCAGAGAAGCTTTCCGCACTTGATACAGGAGATAAAAACAATGAAAATAACCACACCGAAGCTTAACATCTTCCTCGAGCATATCTATGAGGGAGCAGAGCAGCAAAGCATAACCCCGGAAATAATGCTCACATACGCCAAAGAAGCAGGCTATGACGGACTTGAATGTGACCTGTGGCGGCTGTCGGAAAAATCGGAAACGAAAAAGCTTTTTGACAGTACAGGTCTGACTGTTTCCTCGGTCTACAATATGTACGATCTCGGTCACGAGGACATTTCCCTTTCAAAGGAAAAAATACATTCCCATCTTGAAACCGCCGCATATTTCGGCGCGAAAACCGTCCTTGCGGTGGCAGGCTTTATAGCTCCCGAGGATAATTTTGATGCCATTCGGGGCAAAATGGCAGAGACACTTTGCTATATGTGCGAAGCCGCAAAGCAATACGGCATTACCGTAACTCTCGAGGATTTTGACGACAATGCCGCCCCCTATTCCACCTCTGACGGACTTCTGTGGTTTATGGAAAACGTAAAGGGACTAAGTTTTACCTTTGATACGGGAAACTTTGCATACAGCCTTGAAAACGCCGAGGACGCATACATAAAGCTCAGAAAATACATATCCCACGTCCACCTCAAGGACCGCTCCCGAGACCGCTCCCGTGCAAACACCGAAAACACCAACGGCAAGCCCGACCTTTCGGGACGAGTAATGTACCCCTGTGAGGCGGGAAACGGCTATATCGGCATAGAGGGGCTTGTGAAAAAGCTTCTGAATGACGATTATAAGGGCAGCCTTTCAATTGAGCATTTCGGAGCAAACGATCAGCTTATGTATATGAAAAAGTCCGCCGAAAACGTATTAAGAATGATAAAGGAGATGTGAAAATGAACGATAAAATTATAAATATCTGCACGGATATGATAAACGGTAAACTGAACTTTGAAGCCTTTTACGACAAGCTTACCAACCTATGCGAGGACACACGCACAGATGAGGACACCGCCTGCCTTATAGAAGATGTGCTAATGGAGCTTGAAATGATAAGCTCGGAAACAAAATCAAAAAAGGCTCTGAATGATACCGCAAAGGAATGTGCAGAGCGAATAATTGAGGAGCTTTCCAAATGATAAACGTGCTTATCTGGAACGAATATATCCACGAAAAAGAACAGCCCGAGGTGGCGAAAATCTACCCCCAGGGAATACACAAAGCAATCGGAAACTATCTTGCGGGGGACGAAAGCATTTCCGTAAAATATGCCACCCTCGATATGCCCCGAAACGGCATTACAAAGGAGCTTCTTGAGGATACCGACGTGCTTATATGGTGGGGACATCAGGCGCACGACAGGGTAAGCGACGAAACGGTAAAGCTCGTTACCGAACGCATAAACGGCGGAATGGGCTTTATCCCCCTCCATTCCTCCCATCACAGCAGGATATTCAAAGCCCTCTGCGGCACCTCCTGCAACCTGAAATGGCGCCACGGCGACAGAGAGCGCATATGGTGCATCTCCCCCTCCCACCCAATAGCAATGGGAGTACCCGAGCATTTCGAGCTGCCGAGGGAAGAAATGTACGGCGAGCCATTTGATATCCCAAATCCCGACGAGGTTGTGTTTATGGGCTGGTTTTCGGGGGGCGAGGTATTCCGAAGCGGCGTGACATATAAACGGGGCGCAGGACGGATATTTTATTTTCAGCCGGGTCACGAGGAATACCCCATATATCACGATGAAAATGTGCTGAAAATAATCGCAAACGCCGTAAAATGGGCTGCTCCCGTTCACAGGGAGAGCAGAAATATCCCCTGCACCAATCCCGCCCCCCTTGAGAAAGGACAGTCATAAGTATGAGAAAAACCTTCAATGCCCTTGATATCTCAAAAAGTGTCATAGCCAAAAAGGTTTCCGAGGGAGATATCTGCATAGACGCCACCGCAGGACGGGGAAACGACACCGCCTTCCTCTGCGAGCTTGCGGGAAAAAGCGGCAGGGTCATAGCCTTTGATATCCAGGCAGACGCAATCAACAGCACAAGACAGCTCCTTTCGGAAAAGGGACTTTCGGACAGAGCAGAGCTTGTCCTCGGCAGTCATACGGATATGGACAAATACGCTGCGGAGGGAACCGTTTCCTGCATAACCTTCAATTTCGGCTGGCTCCCCGGGGGCGACCACACCGTCCATACCCAAAAGGAAACCAGCCTTGAAGCGGTAAAGAAAGCCCTGCGGCTAATAAAAAAGGGCGGGCTTATCTCAATGATACTTTACTACGGCAGAGATACGGGCTTTGAGGAAAAGGAAGCACTTCTTGAATTTGTCAAGACCATCGACAGCGAGGAATACACCGTAATAACCGCCGAATTTTCCAACCGTCCCAACTGTCCGCCCATACCCATATTCATTCTCAGGGAATGACATAAAATCCGATAACAGCGGGAATGACCGCAAGCACCGCCCCGAAAACAACATCAAGGGGAAAATGCACCCCCATAAGCGGACGTGAAACCGCTATCAGAGCCGCAAGCACAAGCAGAATTACCCCAACAGGAACGTTAACATAAAAGCAGGCAAGGGCAATGACCACCGCACAGGCAGTATGACGGCTTGGGCAGGATTTTCCCTTTGTAGCTTTTGGCAGCACAGGCTTTATGGGATATTTCTCATAAGGCCGAGGCGCATTTATCCCCTTCCTCACCGCCGTAACAAGCAGAAAAACAAAGGCAGGAACAGCAACCGCCTTGATTATCCGCATATCTCCCGTAAAAGCAAGATACGCAAGCAGGATAATATAAGCCGCATACATAATCACAGTAGAAGCGGTCTTGAATATTTTCAGCGCCTTGATACGCCCCTTTGATGACGAAAAATAATCATACACCGAAGGATATTTTTTATAATAATCCTCACAGTGTTTCTTGTAAAAATTTGTCATAATATAAAACCTTTCCCCGAAAATAATAGAAAAAAGGAGAACCTATGCCCGAAAAGAAGATGCTTTCCAAAAATTTTATTGCAATGCTAATAATACTTGCCCTATCCGCAGCCGCAAATATCACCGCAGTGCTTAGCACCTCCGCCGCCGACCTTTATATGAGACATATTTTCGCCCCCCTGTCCGACATCATAAGCACAGTTACGGGAATACTCCCCTTTTCGCTGGGCGAAATACTCATAGTCCTCGGCGTACTTCTGCTTATTGCCACACCCTTTGCAGTGATAATAGGAGCGGTGAAAAAGAAAAAGGTTTTTTTAAAAGGCTTCGGCATATTTTTCGGCTGGGTGCTTATCTACATAATCTTTACCGAAACATTCAACTGCTTTGTCCTCTACCGCACCACGGAGTTTTCCCCGAAATACCATAACAGCGCAGGAGCCGCAGGCTTTACCTCGGAGCAGCTGTCACAGCTTACCGAGGAGACTATACAAAGTGCCAACGCCCTTGCAGAGGAAATATCCCGTGACGAAAACGGCGATATGCTCCTCCCCGATGATCTCGACAGCATTGCCGAGCGGGCAATGAATATCCTTGCCGAAGAATACCCAGAACTCAGCGGCATTTGCCCGAACCCAAAGAAAATAAACGGCGCCGTAATGACAAGCTTTGACCTGCAGGGCATATATTTCCCCTTCACCCTCGAGGCAAATTACAACAAAGCCCTCAGCCCCGCCCGAGTACCCTGCACCGTAATGCACGAGCTGAGCCATTTAAAAGGCTTTATCAGAGAAGACGAAGCAGGCTTTATAGCCTACAGAGCCTGCCTTGAAGCAATAGAACCCGAGGTAAGATACAGCGGAAATATAAGCGCCATGAACTATCTTCTCTCCGCCTGCAAAAAATCCCTGCCATATGAGGAATATCTCAGCCTCTGCTCCCTCGTCTCCCCGCTTGTGAGCCGGGACAATACCTTCGTAAGCGAGGAATATATGGAATATATCCGACAAAAAGCCGTGATACCTACCGAAAAAACTCAAGCAGTCTCCGCCAAGGCAATAGACGTGACACTTAAAATAGGCGGCGTGTCAGACGGCAGAAGAAGCTACGGACGAATGGTAGACCTGCTGCTGGAGTACCGCTATTACGTGAAAGAAGAGGTCACCTCTCCATAAAATAGCTTGCCTCCATATCGGCAGCGTGAAGAGCATAGGCAAGAGGAAACTGCTCAAAAGCCCTGCCCACAAGGTTAATGTCCTCACTGCCCGAAAAGCCCATATGAAATCGGATAGCAAAAGCCTCCTCACGGGACAGACGCATAAAGCCCCCGATTATGTAAACGGATTTTTCCCCGTGACCATAAGGCAAACGGTCGTCAATGGTGTAATAAGGCACCTTTTCCCAGACACCCTGATCGTTTTTTGCATTTCTAAAATCCGTCTTGTAGAAATTCACCTTGCATATGTCGTGAAGAAGCGCAATAATAGCCCTCGTCTCCCTGTCGGCGGAAAGACCGTACAGCTCCTTCACTCTCGGACGGTCAAGATAATCGCAGAGACAGTCATAAACATTCAGACTGTGTTCAAGAAGCCCGCCCTCATAGGAACCGTGATAACGTGTGCTGGCAGGAGCAGTGAAGAAATCACTTTTGGAGGAGAGAAGATATTCAAGAAGCTTGTCAGCACCTTCACGCTTAACGTTTTCGCTGTAGATGTCAATAAAACGCTGCTTCAAAGCAGCAATATCGGGTGTAGCACCGTTCATTGATGTGATGTCCTTTCAAAAATCAAAATAAAGTAGTTGACACTCATAAAGTAGTTGACACTCCAAGATAAAAGTTTCGCTCAAGCCTTTTCCAAAGGCTTGCAGGGGTCAAGGGGGCGCATTGCCCGGCGCCGCACTTCCATTTTAAACACAAAATATTATTTTCCCAATTCCAAAGCCTCAAAATAAGAAACCGCCCTGATATTTCCCGCCAGCTCCTCGGGCGTAATGCCCGCAGGGAGCTTTGCTTTGCTCACATAAACCCCCGCCGTGTCCCCGTGAAGGTCGAACCAGTTGTCCGAAAAAAGGCAGTCACCACCCGAAAGCTCAAGGCAAACACTCTTTGCAAAAGCCTTTGCGGAAACCACTATCTTGAACTTGTTGCCCATATCCGCAGCAGCCACCGAAAGCTCGGGGTCAATAAAGCGAAATCCCTTCGGCTGAACGAACATAAAGGTTCCCGAAGAAAGCCTTATGCCCTTTTCCATAATGGTGTACTCAATGTAAGCCTTGTCCCTCATATTATAGGCAATGCCCGTGTTTTCGGGAGTGAGAACAATGTGATCCTCGGCGGAAAGCGGCTTTATGACCACATTTTCCATACCCTGAGCAATAACATCACCCGTGTTCATACGTGACCGCCACCTGATAACAGCGGAAAATTCCTCACGTCTCTCGGAGGAAACATTGAGACGGATATTATCCTTGTCCTGACCGTCAGCGGAAATGAGAACTGGGGCATAGAATTTCCGAGCATTGTAATGAAGCGCCTTCCACCTGTGATAATAATCAACGGAAGACCAGGAAATAACGGGATTTGAGTCATTCACCTGCCAGTAAAGAGAACCCATACAAACTCCCCTGTTTCGGCGCATATGCTCAACATTCAGCCGCACAGCATCAGACTGCACCATCTGAGTTGCATAAACAAGCCCCTCAAATGTGTAAGGATAATGGGACATCTGAGCAAGGTAATACATAATTTTCTCATTGCCGTCCTCGCACTTCTGATGCGCCTCCATTACGGGAGACATCAGATTAAGATCCCCCTCCTCGGCAAATTTCCTAACCGTTTTCAGAGACGGAACAGACTCAAAGCCGTATTCGGAGCAAAAACGGAATTTGTAGCTGTAATAATCGGTAAAGGGCTTTAAGCTGTGCCATACCGCCCAGTAATGCTGATCGCCCTTGTTGTTCGCGCCGCTGTCATTGAAGCCGCCGCCCGAGGAAGGCGAGGACGGGTGATAAAATGTCACAGGGTCATAAAATTCAAGCACCTTCGGGATAAGCGCCTCAAAAAGTCTCAGATAATCCTTCTTGTACTCGGGGTCGGCGTCAATTCCCCAATACTGCCACATAGACTCTATCTCATTGTTGCCGCACCACATTGCAAGGGAAGGGTGATTTCTCAAACGCTTCACATTGTCAACCGCTTCGTTCTTTACATTGCTGCAAAAATCCACGTCCGCACGATAAACGGAGCAGGCAAACATAAAATCCTGCCAGACAAGAAGTCCCAGCCTGTCGCAGGCGTCGTAAAAATAATCATCGGGATAATATCCGCCGCCCCAGACACGTATCATATTGAAATTCGCCATCACGCACTGCTTTAAAAGCTTCTCGGTCTTTTCTGCGCTGCACCTTGAAATTATCTGATCCTCGGGAATGTAATTTGCACCCATAGCAAAAATTTTAATGCCGTTAACCACAAAAGCAAATTCCTCGCCGTCCCCCTCACCGTCGGGAGTGCGGCTAACCGTAACCGTCCTGAGACCGATATTTTCCGTGTGAACGTCCACCTCCCCGCCCTTGTCATAAAGCTTGACGGAAAGTGCATACAAAGGCTGTGCGCCGTAATTGTGAGGATACCAAAGCTCTGCATTTTCAATTTCGCAGGAAAGGCATACCTTGCGGCTGTCCCCGATCTCTGCGGACATTTCATATTCCATTCCATCGGGAGCCGTGATAACCGCCTTAACGGACAGCTCCTCGGAGCATTTCCTGCCTGCGGTCACTTCAACAGAAAGCCCAACAATTCCCTCGTCTGCTTTACTGTGATCCTGCCTTACATATACCCCGTCAATAACGCCGCCCCTAACGCCGATAAGCTCCACATCACGCCATATGCCCATATCGGGGAGCTTAGGACCCCAGTCCCAGCCGAACATATAATGCGCCTTGCGGATATGAGGATATCCCGCAATAGTTGAAGCCACACCCCACAGCGGCTCCTTTTCGTTTTTCTCACGGATAAATTTAAGAGGCGAGAAAATATTCACCCTCAGCGCATTGCCAACAGGTCTGATAATGTCCGTAACATCAAAAACATATTCCCTGTGCATATTCTCCGCCGTACCGATGACATTCCCGTTTAAGACTATCTCGGCAAGAGTGTCAATGCCGTAAAATTTAAGCAGCACCCTGTCCGAAGCCATCATCTCATCATCAATATCGAAGCTCCGTTCAAAGGCAATATCCCTGTCGGAAATATCCGTTGAAATGTATTCATTTTCACGGTAATACGGGTCGTCCATAAGCCCCTCACTTAGCATTGCCGAATACAGCGACCCTGGGACCGAAACGGGGATATTAAGCTTTTCGGGTTCGTTTATATCAAAGAGAGTCCATTGTCCGTTAAGAGATATTGTCATGTATACCGTCCTTTCATAACTTTATTCTTTATTCTTTATTCTTTATTCTTCAAAAACAAAAGTCATCATTTAACAATTTACCTATAATCATTATAGCACATCCGTTCCTAAATGTCAATAGCAAAATAAAAATTTCCCGAAAAATTTTTCTGGGAAATCCACATAAATAATATTATTCGGGAAACTCATTTGCATCGTTACCGAGCCGACAGTCTGCCGCCCGATCAAATTTCAGAACGATCGGCTGCAGGCTCAGCCTGCCTAAGTTCGCAGTTGCCCATAAAGAAATGAGCAAACTCCTCACGGGTCATATCACGGAAATAGGTCTCAATGACCCTGCAAACGCCGCCGTGACAAACGAGAAGGATATTCTTGTGGGGATATTTCTCATACAGCTCGTCGATAAGCCCGTAGACCCTGTTCACAAGGTCAAAAACCGACTCGCCGCCCCCTGCCATACGGCAGCCGAATTCCAGCTTGTTTTCAAGAAAGCCCTCTGTGTCACGGGGCTTGCCCTCGAAGCTGCCGTAATCCCATTCTCTGAGCCGCTCATCGTAAACAGGCTCTATGCCAAGCGCCATAGCCGCATAGCCCGCCGTGTCCCTCGCCCGTTTCATAGGCGAGCAGACTATCATATCAATATCCCTATGCTCTGCCGCAAGCCTGTCAGCAAGCTCTTTTGCCTGCAAATGACCCTTTTGGCTCAGCTCAATGTCCGTCCTTCCGCAGATGATGTTCCTGCTATTCCATTCGGTCTCCCCGTGTCGGGTAAAGTAAATTTTCATAAAATGCTCCGCCTTAAAAATAATCAGTGTATTCCAATTTCACCGCAAAGCCTCTGTATCTCGAGAGCGTTTTCATCGGTGCTTGTAATAATGCTGTCCCCGTCCGAGCAAATTGTCACAAGCTTGTAGTCCGAGGTCACAGCGTAAATGGTGTGCTGCCCCGCATCGCAGGCATAGCTTTCGGATATCATCTTCGCTTTCCTGTCCGCCCCGTCCGCAAGCTCACGAATTTTTTTAAGAGTATCGGTAATGCTGCTGTCGGAGGCATCAGGCTCTCCCTCAGAGCATATTTCCATCAGCGCAGAGATAAACTCCTCATCGGAGTCGATCTCCTCACCGTTATAGTTTTCCGCCCCAAAATCATAGGAATACACATTGCCGCTCATATCAATGACATTACCGCTGTGCTGATATCCCCACGCCCAGTTTCTGTATTCGGTGATAAGCGCAATATCCGTGCTGTAGCTCTGAACATCGTATTCCTCACGCTCCGAAACATTCTCCTCCTTTGCAATGAGCCTTTCCATAAGGGCGTATAAGGAATATTCCTCTTCGCCCTCCGAGCGCACGCAGACAGTGTCCTTGCCGTAAACGCCGTGTCTGAGAAGATATGACGCCTCCGAGCCGTTTTCGGTAAAGCGTACTTCATTGTATGCATACCGGTTTCCCAACACGTCAGTCAAGGTAAGACTGACATCACAGCCGATGTTGACCCCGTAAAATTCTCTTGTATCGGTCTCAGGCAGAGCTTCGGTGAGAGCGATAAACTCCGCGACCTCGGCAATTTCCTCTTTATCGGTTATTTCGCCCACATACATCGTCCTTGTGTCGGTCTCCTCGTCATAAACGATAACAGAACCGCTTACAGAATATCCCGAGATATCACGCTCCGATAATTTAACGGGCAAAAGCGCAGGATTGACCCATTCGGTCTCCGAAGCTGTTTCCGTTTCGGCAACGCTTTCCGTTAACTGCTCCGTTTCGGTTATCCCTTCCGTCAAGGAACCTTCGGAAACCGCCTCCGTCTCCATAACCTCCGAAGAAGCCGAGCAGGCGGTAAGAAGCAGCATTCCCACAAGTATAAAGGCTCTGACGAATTTCATCATAAAGACCTCCCGATGTTATTATTTACAAAATAAACAACAGCCGCAGGGAATTTTTGTCACGCCATTTGTAAACTTTTTATTAAAAAAGCCAAAAGCAGAGGGAAATTCCGCCGCTTTCGGCTCTTGAAGAATTATCAGTCAACAAGCTCGGGGTCGAAGGATTCCTTCCAGGGAAGTCCCCACTTGTTCAGAGCGTCCATAAAGGGATCGGGGTCAAATTCCTCGATGTTGTAAACACCCGGCTTCTTCCACTTGCCGGTCATAACCATCATAGCGCCTATCATAGCAGGCACGCCCGTGGTGTAGGAAATTGCCTGAGAGCCAACCTCCGCATAGCACTCCTCGTGAACGCATACGTTGTAAACATAGTAATTAACAGGCTTGCCGTCCTTAACGCCCTGCATGATGCAGCCGATGTTGGTCTTGCCCTTTGTTCTGGGACCCAGACTTGCGGGGTCGGGGAGAACAGCCTTCAGGAACTGGAGAGGAACTATCTCCATACCGTTATAATTTATAGGCTCGATAGAGGTCATACCCACATTCTCAAGGCACTTGAGATGTGTAAGATAGGACTGTCCGAAGGTCATAAAGAAGCGGATCCGCTTAATACCCTTGATGTTAAGAGCCAGCGACTCAAGCTCCTCGTGGTGAAGAAGATACATATCCTTCTCGCCCACCTCGGGGAAATTGTAAACTCTCTTTATCTCCATAGGCTCGGTCTCCACCCACTTGCCGTCCTCGATATAAGAGCCCTTTGCGGAGACCTCACGGATATTTATCTCGGGATTGAAGTTTGTTGCAAAGGGATAACCGTGGTCGCCCGCATTGCAGTCGAGAATGTCGATGTAGTGTATCTCGTCAAAGTAATGCTTCTGTGCATAAGCGCAGAATACTCCCGTAACGCCGGGGTCGAAGCCGCTTCCCAGAAGTGCTGTGATACCTGCCTCCTCAAATCTCTCACGATAAGCCCACTGCCAGCTGTATTCAAACTTTGCAGTGTCCTCAGGCTCGTAGTTAGCGGTGTCCACATAGTCCACCTTGCACTCAAGGCAGGCGTCCATAATTGTAAGGTCCTGATAAGGGAGAGCCACATTTATGCAGATGTCAGGCTTAAACTCCTTCATCAAAGCAACAAGCTCCTCAACCTTGTCAGCGTCCACCTTTGCAGTGGAGATCTTTGTCTTTGTCTGCCCCTGCAGCTTTTCTTTAAGAGCGTCGCACTTGGACTTTGTGCGGGACGCTATCATAATTTCCTCAAACACCTCGGAATTCTGGCAGCACTTGTGAATAACAACGCTTGCCACGCCTCCGCAGCCGATTATCAGAGCCTTACCCATTTTAAGATTACCTCCGCTGTATTTTTTAATTATCCGCAATGACAAAAAAGCATTGCCCTTAAAAATAATTATACCACATTTTTTCGGGCAATGCAATTATTATTTTGTAAAATCGGAGTATAAAAAAGTCCCTCTCCGCCTGTGAGACAGAGAGGGATATTTTAATAATACGCTGTTAAAAATCAGCCAAGCTCCTTGATCTGAGCGTCAGCCTCAGCAACCAGCATATTGACAACTTCGCTGATCTCGTCTCTTGTGGTTGCCCACTCATAGCCGTGGAAAGCAGCACGGAGACCAATCTCGGAGCCGCCGTCGGTGGTGAGGGAAGCAACATCGGTGGAAACGCCTGTAGCAAGGTCAACAACGGGATACTTGGCAGCAAGCTCGTTTATCTCCTTGTTGCGTGCGATCAGGTCATCGGACCACTGGTAGTCATCTCTGAGCTTCTGGTCGCCGATAGCGATAGCCTCGTCGTTGGTGTTTGCAAGACGTGTGCACTCAGCAAAGAGAGCAACACCTGTGGGGTTAGCCGCACCCTTGCATATTACCCAGCCGTCCAGAGTAGCAGACTGATAAGGATCGGAGCCTGCAGGAGAGGGAACGGGAGCAAAGCCCAGATTATCGGGAGATATCTGTGTTGCCCATGTATCGGGGTTAGCCTGAACGTCCCAGGAGCCTACGATGTAGAAAAGCTCCTTGCCCTCGCCCATAAACTGAGGCTGGATATTCCAGTCATAGAGTGAAAGGTCGAAAACAAGACCCTTGTTGTAAAGCTCGTAGCTCCAGTTCATTGCCTTTTCAATGGTGGGGTCATTCAGATTAACGGTCAGAGTACCGTCAACGGAAGAAACGGAAGGAACGCCTGCAGAGAGGAGAAGAGCCTTCTCGTTGAACCAGCCGTCAAGACCGTACTGCTCATTTTCCACGTCAACAAAGCTCTCAAGCATAGAGGTGAAGGTATCCCAGTTCCACTCGCCTGCCTTGTAAAGCTCCCAGGGATCGTCAAAGCCGTTTTCCTCGATGGTCTGCTTGTTGTATATAACGAGCTGCTCAGCGGAAACGCTGTTAACAAGCTCGTAGTGCTTGCCGTTGAAGTTGTATATCTCCATAGCGGGCTTCATATCAGTCCAGAGGGGAGAATCCATATCTATGTATTCGTCGATAGGCTGGAACATTCCGTTGATAACGCCCTTGGGAAGAGCCGCTGTATCACAGGGGAAGAAGTCGATGCCCTCGCCGCCCAGAACGCTTGTGGAAAGATCGGAGTAACGGCTGTTCCAAGTGGTGGGGTACCACTGTACCTCGCCGCCGTACTTGTTTTTGAAAAGGTTAAGGGGAACGGACTCGGAGTTTCCTGTACCCGAAGGGTTAATGTCGTAGTGAGCAAGCCACTTGATGGTCTTGTTCTCAAGCTCAACATCACGGAGATTTTCCTCAGCCACCTGATCGAGAGTCTTCTGATCCTCCTCCGCAACGGTAGCGGTGTTCACCTCAACAGTTACCGCAGTGGTGGTCTCCACAGTAGCTTCGGTGGTCTCCTGAGAAGTACCGCCTTCGCTGTTTCCGCCGCAGGCAGTAAGACCCATTGTGAGCGTCAGTGCGGAGATACCCGCGATGGTTTTCTTAAAATTCTTCATTTCAAACATTCCTTTCATTCTCCAAAGCTTTATCTGAATAAAACTTGCTAAAAATATTGTATCATATCTGACTGTAAATGTCAAATGTTTTTGTATAATTTTTCGTTTGGATATGATATTTTTTCACTTAAATTAAAAGATTTTTTATGGAATATATTTTAAATTTATATTATCCGACCTTTTTCGACAATTTTTTTATTCCAATTTGTTTTATAATCCCAAATAAAGAAAAAAATGAGTTATAATATATAATATATCACTGCGTCATACGCTGAAAGGATTGAACCATTCAATATGAACTACATAGCAGCCGAACGTCTGAGAGCGCTCCGTGAGGACAACGACTACACCCAGAGGGAGATCGCAGCCCTGCTGAGATGCTCTCAGGTCAGCTATTCACATTATGAGATCGGGCGGCGGGATATCCCCCTTGACCACCTTGTGACCCTGGCCGAGTTTTACGGCGTCAGCGTGGACTATATCCTGGGCATTACCGACTCCAAGCAGAGATACCCTGAGACCGCAGTCCCCAAGGGCTAACCCGTGTCTCTTCTGCTTTCTATCTTCTCCCTGATAAGGGTGTAAGCCGCCGAAACAAGGGGAATGCCCAGCATAATGCCTGCCGCTCCCCCAAGCTCCGCCCCCGCGATGATCGCCGCCAGAATAAGTATAGGCGGCAGACCCACGCTCTTTCCCACCACCTTCGGGTAGATAAAATTATTTTCAAGCTGCTGGAGTATTATGATGAACACCAGAAACCACAGGGCTGAGGAGGGCTTAACAAGAAAGAGTATAAGGGCGGAGGGTATGGCTCCCGCAATAGCCCCTGCCACAGGCACAAGAGCAGTCACAGCGATTATTGCGCTGATAAGCAGAGGATATTCAAAGCCGAAAAGCACCATTCCCATAAAGCAGAGAGTACCGAGAACAGCCGCCTCCGACAGCTGACCCGCTATAAAGCTCACGAAACAGGAGTTTACGGCGGATATGACACGGGCGGCTTTTTTGTATGCCCCGTCGGATAATGCTGCCCTTGCCGCTGAGCTTACAAACTCAATGAGAACGTCCTTCTGGGCAAGGATATACACCGACAGCACCGCCCCCACAAGAAATGAAGCCGTCCCTTTGAGGAAGTCCGCTGTGACCTTATATGTGCGGTCGAAAAGCCCCGGCAGACGGAGAGATATCTGCTCGATAAGGCTGTCAAGGAGCCGTACAAGTACGGGAGCGTCCGCCCCGCCGCTTTCATACCGTCTGCGGAAATCGCTGTAATAGCCATCAACACTGTTTACAAAAAGAGCGGCGCTTTCCCAGAGCTTGGGCAGGATAAGCATAGCCGCAGCGGCAATGACCCCTGCAATTATGAGATATACAAGAACTATAGCCGCTCCACGGGCGGCTTTTTTGTTTATTCTCCTGCCGAAAAAGCCCTCAAAGCGGCATACGGCAGGGTCGATTACCGCCGCAAGCAATATGCCTGTGATAAAGGGCGAAACGGCAGAAAATATAAGCGAGACCGTCCCGCACACGTCCTCGGGACGGATAAGCAGCGCCAGAGCCAGAAAGACAAGAAGCCCCGGCGCAAGATATTTTTTATAGCTTCGTCTCATTTCTCCTCCCGGCAGGTTGAACCTGCAGCCGCTCGTTCTGTAATTTATTTGGGCAGCAAACTGACAGCTCGGTAACGATACAAAAGCTGTCCCAAATTTTATTACTTATATTATGCTCTCCGCACTCTCCCGTATTCTTTATTATTTATTATTTATTCTTTATTCTTTAAATTTCTCCTTTCACGATTTATCTCTATACTCTATTTTAAAAAAATCTCCATTTCCAATTTAATAAAAAAAGTCTCCCCCATTAAAAGAGAGAGACAAATAATATCAAACTATCCCCACAAAATATTCCACAGCAATAGCCACAATGACCACCAGCGCCGAAATGATAAATCCGTGGAGCATAGGAGCAATACCCGATTTTTTCATATCCTTGAAGCTTGTGTTAAGTCCGATAGCCCCGAGAGCCGCAATCATAAGGAACTTGCTGATTTCCTTCATACCGTGGGAAACAGAGACAGGGATAAAGCCGAAGCTGTTTATTACCGCAAGACCCACAAATCCGAGAATAAAGAGTGGGAGTATTTTCGTGATATGAAGCTTTGCCCTGACGCTTTCGCCGCCCTCTGAAGCCGCTTCCTTGCGCTTGATGTGTGCGTTAATGAGCGCAAACACAATGACCGTGGGAATGATGGAAAGCGTGCGGGTGAGCTTTACCATGGTGGCAAAGTCTCCCGCCGCCTCGGAAAATGCATAGCCTGCCGCAACCACGCTGGAGGTGTCGTTAACGGCAGTGCCTGCCCATAAGCCGTATGCCATATCCGAAAGCCCCATCGCCCTGCCCATAATGGGAAACAGCACTATCATAGCCATATCAAAGAGGAAGGTAGCCGACATAGAGTAAGCAATGTCATTGTCATCGGCGTCAATGACGGGTGCGATAGCCGCAATTGCCGAGCCGCCGCATATTCCCGTACCCGCGGAAATCAGATTTGAAAGCTTCCAGTTGATTTTAAGAGCCCTGCCCACAAAGTGACCCACTCCGAAGCAGGTCAGCAGGGTGAAGAACATCACGCAAAGAGAAAGCTTTCCCACCTCAAGCACGACCGCAATATTAAGGCTTGCCCCAAGAAGGATAATGGCAAATTTCAGCATTTTCTTCGATGTGAATTTAAGTCCCGGCTCAAAGGTCTCCCCGGGCTTGCGTATGCCGTTTATTATCATTCCGATAAAAAGTGCGATGACCGAGGCACCGATAAGATGTACGGGAAGCAGACCCTCTATAAATTTTGCGGCTGCCGCTATCACAAGGGCTAAAGCGAAGCCCGGCAGCAGAGCGACAATTTTTTTGACAGTATTCATAATTTCTTCTCTCCTTGAAATATTATTTGCTTTGTTATCTTGATTTTATCACAGATTTATGATAAAATCAAATTATCATTTAATATCAGATGATAAGAAAATATTATCACGGGAGAGAATTTCATGATAGATGTGCGAATAGAGACCTTTCTGACCCTATGCAGGCTGATGAATTACCGAAAGACCGCCGAGGAGCTTAATATGACCCAGCCTGCCGTTACCCAGCATATCCATTATCTTGAGAATTATTACGGCTGCAGGCTGTTCATCTATGACCGGAAGAGCCTTAAAATGACTGACGAAGCGGAGCTTTTGAAAAAATACGCCGAGAATATTTCCTATCAGGAGAAAAAGCTGAAAACCGCACTGTCGGAAAAGGGCTGCCGTCAGCTGTCCATAGGCGCCACCAAAACTGTTGGCGAATATGTCATAGCAGAGCATATCGGCAGCTTTCTGAAGGAGGACAATAACCGCATTTGCGTAAACATCGACAATACGGAAAACCTGCTTCGGGCGTTGTCACGGGGAACAATTGACTTTGCTGTGATAGAAGGCTTTTTCGACCGAAGTCATTTTGCGTCAAGGCTGTACCGAAGGGAGCCTTTTGTGGGGATATGCGGAAAAAGTCACCCCTTTTCGGGACGGGAAATCACCCTTGAGGAAGTGATGAAGGAGCATATTTTTGTCCGCGAAGAGGGCAGCGGCACAAGAGAGATACTGGAGCAGCTCCTTGCCGAGGAAAACCGCTCCCTTTCGGAATTTAAGAAAATAAGCGTCATAAGCAGCTTCGGGCTTACTTCAAAGCTGCTCTGTGAAAACGGCGGCATTGCATTCGCATATCGTGCGGCGGGAGAAAATGACCCGAAGCTCGGCAGCTTCAAGCTTGCGGGCAGGGATATTGTGAGAGAGTTCAATTATGTGTACCTTGACACCCCCTTTTCCCAAAACGATGTGGAATATTTCGACTCCTTCCGCCCCGAAAAATCGGCAGAATAAACAAAACTTTTACTGCCGATTTTTCCCTCAGACTGTTGAAATTTATGGGGAAATATGTTATAATAAAATCATGCCTTCGGGCAAGGAATTTACAAAGAAAAGAAACGAACAAGAGATAAAAATATATAGGAGAACTATGAAAAAGAAAAAATTATCCGAAAGGCTCGCCGCCCTCGCCTGTGCCGCTCTGATGTCGGTGCCGCTGTGGGGAGATATGAGCGAAGCCCTTTCCTTCGGCATTCAAGCCTCCGCCGAAAGTGAGGCGGTATATGAGGAAATAGTCCCCGAGGTGCAGAGGGACGAGGAGCTTGAGAGCTTCAAAGAGCCCGAGTATACGCCTATGTTTTCCTTTCCCGACGAGGTGAGAGGGGTTTACATAAATCCCGAAAAGGATTTTCCCCTGACGGACGAAAACGGCGAACCCCTTTCCGAGGAAGAAATTGCCGCGGGGATAGATAACGCTCTGGACGCCGCTCAGGACAAGAGCCTTAACACCGTTATCATCACCACCTCCGACGAAAACGGCGTTTACTACAGCCTTGACGTGAACAAGACCGCTGTCCGCTCCCCCGCCGAGCTGTGCGTGGAAAGAGCCGCCGACAGAGGTATGTATGTTTACGTTACATTCAATATAAATTCCGCTCTTTCGGGCATTACCGAGGAGACTGCCAAGGCAAGGATAGACCGCCTTGCCCTTACCGCACATAATTTCACCGTAAAATACCCCGTTGACGGAATTATAATCGACGGCTATTATTCAAAGCGAGATAACGCAAGCTTTGCAAATTACATTGAAAACGGCTCGGGAATTGGCTATGACAACTGGCTCCTTGACAACGGAGCATACGTGTTCAGCCTTGTTTCAGACGCTGTACGCAGAACCAGCAACAGCGTTCCCGTGGGCATTTCCATAAACGATATCTGGGCGAATTACACCACCAAGGAAGAGGGCAGCGAGACATCGGTCAGCTTTGAAGCCCTTACCGACGGATATGCGGACACTCTGGGATATATCGAAAAGGGCTATGCGGATTTTATCCTCGTAAAAGCAGAGGGCGCATTTGCCAGCGAAACTATGCCCTTTGAGGACGTGGCAGGCTGGTGGAACGAGAAGGCGCAGTCCGCAGGCATACCCATGATAATAGACCATTTCAACGAAAGGATATGCACCGATTATACAGGCTGGGGCTCACCCGACGAGCTTGTAAAGCAGGTCATAAAGGCGGACGAGTACGATGCCTGCATAGGCAGCGTTTTCAACTCTCTCCCCTCTCTTAAAGAGAATGCCGAGGAGTCCACCTCCGTTCTTGTGAAGCATTTCAACGACCAGATAGACAGAGAGGGCTTAAACAACGAGCTTGAAATGACCCTCCCCCTTACCACCAAGTTCAAGACCGAGGAGCCTACAGTTATTTTCGCAGGTTCATTTGACCCGAATTTCACCATTTACTTCCAAGGCGAGCCAATTGAGCTGAACGAAGCGGGACGATTTTATTTCAATATGGATCTTGACGTGGGCGTGAACACATTCACCTTCAAGAACAAGGGCAAGACCGTTACCTACAAGATAACAAGAACGGTGAATGTTCTCAAAAGCGTCGAGCCTGCCGTTTCGGAAATGCGTGTGGAGGAACAGTCTGCCATCACCCTCAGCGCCATCGCATACAAGGGCTCAGAGGTAACAGCCGAAATAAACGGGAAATCCGTTGAACTTAAGCCCATTGACGGTCAGACAGATGAGCTTGACCCCAACTCCAACTATACAAAATACATAGGCACATACATTGCCCCCCAAGGCATCAAGGGGCAGGATATCGACCTTGGAAATGTCACCTTCTACGGCACATACCGCACCAAAACAGGCGACTTCAACGAGAGCAGAACGGGCAGCCGCATTATCGTGAATGCTCTTGCGGAAATTCTCAACGACTACAGCGGAAATCTCCTTGAGGTAAAAAATGACAACACCATGGTCTATGACGCAAAGACCACAAGCACTAATCCCACCCCCGATATGGCACGTCTTCCCGCAGGAACACTTGATTATCAGGTCAAGACCGTAAGCTATTCGGGAACGGATTATTACCTTACAAATTCGGGCAAGAGAATAAGGGTAAGTGATGTGAATGTCCTTGACAACAAGCCCTTAGGCTCAAATCCCATAAGCGTGGCAAGCGCCGCAAAGGACGGTACGGACACAGTTATCAAGCTCCGCACAAATTCAAAGGTACCCTTTGCAATGTCCTTTACGGGAGTAAGCTACAACGGCGGAAACAACGGAAATTACTATGTATCCTCATTTAACGCAAGCGCTCTTGTAATTACCTTCGACTACGTGACAAGCATTGCCGCAAGCAGCATAACCTTCCCCGAAAGCGCCGTATTCACCGAGGGCGTGTGGGACACCTGCGAGTCGGGCGAGCTTACCAAAACAAGGCTCACCCTCACCCTGAGACAGTCGGGCATTTTCGGCGGCGTCACATCATCATATGACGATGAAGGCAATCTTACATTCAGATTTAACGGCTGCCGAAATTCCCTTAACGGCGCAACTGTAGTCATCGACCCGGGACACGGCTATACGGGAGCTTCCCAGTTCGACCCCGGTGCTGTGGGACATATCAAGGAGCAGGAAGCAAACCTTGCCATCGCAAAGCTTGTTACCTCAAAGCTTGAAGCGGCAGGCGCAAATGTTATCCGTCTCAAGACCGAGAGCGAGACCTATGTGACCGCCCAGCGAGCTTCTATCGCAAGGCAGTATAACCCCGACCTTTTCCTTGCCATTCACTGCAATGCCGCAGGAGAAAGCGCACGGGGCGCAGAAGCCTATTACTTCACCCCCTTCTCCCAGCCCCTTGCCGACCGCATTTCCGCCCGCATAGGCTCATATCTGGGAAAACACGTGGATAACGCCGAGGGTATGGACAGAGGCGAGCAGTACAATTACTTCTTCGTGACCCAGCAGCAGGATTTCCCCTCCGTACTTATCGAATGTGCATTCGTTACCAATTATACGGAAGCAATGGCTCTGGCAAATCCCACCCATCAGGACGGTATCGCTCAGGCAATTGTTGACGGAGCGGCGGATTATCTTGGCAGATGCGGATATTCCTGCTACGGCGACGGCTCAGCCGATTTCACAAACAGCGGCGCGGTGTATACCCAGAGCGTGCCCGAAGCAGTTCCCGTTACCGAGAATACGGGTGTACCCGAAGCAGCTGTGCAGCAGCCCATTACATCGGAGGATATCGTCACAACTCCTGCCGACCCCAATTTTGCAGATCCCTACGATCTGCTGAATCCGTAAAAAATAAAGGCAGGAGGCAAGAGATATGAACAGCGCTTGCCTTCTGCCCTTTTGCATTTTCCGTTTTCCTTTAATGACCTCTTGCCTCGGCACTTGCAGGCTCCCTGAACAGCAGGGTAATGCACCATACCGCCGACAGCGCAACTAAGATATACACCACTCTGCTGAGAAGTGCGCCCGTTCCGCCGAACAGCCAGGCTACAAGGTCAAAGCTGAATATTCCCACAAGACCCCAGTTAAGTCCGCCGATGATGAGCAGAACAAGAGCTATCTTGTCAAACATATTAAGACCTACTTTCTATAGTAAAATGAAACGCCGATAAGCCTTTGTTTTCAAGTTCTCTACCGGCGTTTCCGCAAACCCGAGGAATGTCCTCGCTGTTATTATCTGAAAATAAACAAGGATTATTCACCGAATAATTTTCTATATTGCTAAAGTTTTTCCATTGTTATGCCGATATAAATTATATATTACAAAATTTTCAAGTAAATTGACGGAGGAGCAGCATTTTGAAAAACACAGAGACAAAACAGCTATTTTCAAAGATATTCGTTGACGGCACAGCTGTCACGAACAGGATAAAATACACCATTCTCCAATGGGCTGCGGCAACTGTTCACTTTCTGCTTATTTTTATCTTTGCCTCGGTAGGGGTTTACAGCATGGTGGTATTCAATATTGCCAGCACCATCTGCTATATCCTCTGCGGCATACTTGTGAAAAAAGAGCGATATATCCTGTTTTATTACATAGCCTTTGTGGAAATATGCCTTCACTCCTACATCGCCACCATACTTGTGGGCTGGGCGCCGGGATTTCCATTGTATATAATCGGTATAATGCCCGTCATTTTCTATATGCATTTTTCCCTTGACGAAAGCGCAGGGCTTCACGAATCGCTGCTTATCGGGCTTTGCTGTCTGCTGACCTTTGTTGTCTGCAAGATTATCTCCTATAGGATAGAGCCAATATATATCATTTCCGAAAGGGCAGCCACATATATTTACATTTTCAACACCTTCTGCACCTTTGGTCTGCTGCTGTTTTTCTCCCTTTTTTTCCTTCGTGAGATACAGTTTTCAAGATATGTCCTTGAGGAGCAGAACGCCAAGCTTGACAAGATAGCGGGTATCGACGCTCTCACAGGGCTTTACAACCGCCGAAGCATGGACAAGCTGCTGAACAATGCAGTAAACTCGGGCAAGACATTTTCTGTTATTATGTGCGATATCGACGATTTTAAAAAAATAAATGACGCCTACGGTCACAACAGCGGAGATGAGGTTCTGAGACGTATCTCGGAGGCGGTCATGTCAATTCTTCGCGATAATGATTTCGTATGCAGATGGGGCGGTGAGGAGATACTTATCCTTGCGGGGGCTACTCCTCTGAACGGCGCCGCTCTGGTGGCAGAGCGGATAAGGACGCATATCGAGGAAATGGAGATAATGTGCGATGACTGCTGTATCAGATGCACCATCACCGCTGGCGCCGCCGAAAGCACCGAAGCAGGCAGCATTGACGAAATAATCGGTCTTGCGGACGAACGTCTCTACTGCGGAAAAAAGTCGGGCAAAAACAAGGTAGTTTCGGAATAATTACGAATTTTATCCCAAAAAATATTGTATATATTTAAAGTTAAAGCACAGAACAGCACATTACTCCCGTGAAAGGATGATCACAAGAATGGTAAAATTCGCAGCAGTGACTTCAATAAACAGAGAAGCGAAAAAACCCGAAGGCTTTATCAAGCTTTCCGAGGACAATTATTCCGCATATATCGCAGAAGCGGCTCAGAGAGCGATACTCTCGGAAAAGCCCATTATCCTGCTGTCGGGTCCCTCAGGCTCGGGCAAGACCTCGGCGGCGCTTAGGCTTGAAAAATGCCTTCGTGAGCAGGGATATGCGGCTCATACCCTGTCTATGGATAACTATTTTCTCCCCATTGACGAGGAAAGCGCAAAGGAGCTGCCCCGTGACGAGGAGGGAAACATTGACCTTGAGTCTCCGCTGAGACTTGATATCCCCCTGTTTTCGGAGCATCTTCGTAAGCTTGCGGCAGGCGAGGAATTTGATATGCCCCGCTTTGACTTTGCCACACAGTCACGAAGCGGCTCTGTAAAGATGTCACGAAAGCATAACGAGATAATGATAATCGAGGGCATACACGCATTAAATCCCACCGTAACAGGCGACACACACAAATTCGCCATGTGTATGTACGTCTCTGTCCGCACAAGGCTCAAAGCCGCCGACGGGACACTTCTCCACCCCAGACACATCAGGCTTATGCGCCGTCTCTGCCGCGACAAGCTTTTCAGAAAGAGACAGTATGAGGAAAGCTTTAAGATGTTCACCAGCGTTTCGAGAGGCGAGGATCTGTACATAACCCCCTACAAGTCACGGGCAGATTTCGATATCGACACCTTTATCGCCTATGAAGCTTCTGTTTACAAAAATTTCCTGATTGATGGGCTTACCGCTCAGAAGGATAAGGAGCTGGCAAAGTTCCCTGCCTGTGAGGAAATTCTGAAATTCTTGGGCGAGCTTGACCCTGTTGCCCCCGAATATGTTCCCCCCGCTTCTATGATAAGAGAATTCATAGGCGGCAGCGAGCTTAATTACTGATACGAAAAAACGACCGCTCCACAGCAATGTGAAGCGGTCGTTTTTTCGTTATATATCGCTTTTAAGTATATCCTTAACCTTGTCAAAGAAGCTTTTGCGCTTGTTGTAATTGCCGTCGCCCAAACTTTCCTCGAACTTTTTCAGAAGCTCCTTCTGATTTCTGTTAAGATTTTTGGGAACTTCCACATTAACGGTAACATACTGGTCTCCTCTGTCGGAGCGGTTTATACGTTTAACGCCCTTGCCTCTTATTCTGAACACAGTACCCGACTGAGTTCCCTCGGCAATGGTTATCTTGCCCTTGCCGTCAATGCAGGGTATCTCTATCTCATCGCCTAAAACTGCCTGAGTGAAGGTGATAGGCACCTCAGTGCGGATATCGTAGCCGTCCCTCTCGAAAATGGGATCGGGACGAACCTGGATAGTTACATGGAGATCGCCGCTTGGACCGCCGTTTGCACCGCTGTGACCCTGACCTCTTACCTGGAGCGTCTGACCGTCGTCAATGCCCGCAGGAATGGTAACGGTAACAGTCTTAGCCACAGAAACTCTGCCCGAACCGTGACACTTGGAGCAGGGATTTGTAATGACCTTGCCCTTTCCGCCGCAGCGTGTGCAGGGACGCTGTGAGGATATCATACCCAGCGGAGTGCGCTGAGCGGTCTTGACATAACCCGTGCCGCGGCATTCGGAACAGGTCTCAGCCGAAGAGCCTGCCGCTGCACCCGTGCCGCCGCAGTCGGAACAGCTTTCCGTCCTGTTGACCTTGATGTCCACCTTTGTACCGTTGCAGGCGTCCATAAAGTCAATGGTGGCATAGGTCTGGATATCCTGACCTCTTCTGGGAGCATTGGGATTTGATGACCTGCCGCCGAAGCTGCTTCCGCCGAAAATGGAGCTGAAAATATCGCCGATATCGCCCATATCTCCGAAGCCGCCAAATCCGCCGAAGCCTCCGCCGCCCCCTGCGCCGAAATTGGGATCAACGCCTGCAAAGCCGAACTGATCGTACTTAGCCTTTTTATCGGGGTCAGAGAGACATTCATATGCCTCGTTGACCTCCTTCATTTTCTCCTCGCACTCCTTGTCGTCGGGGTGGAGGTCGGGGTGGTATTTTTTAACGCAGGCACGGTATGCCTTTTTTATTTCATCGTCCGAAGCTCCCTTTGAAAGCCCCAGCACCTCATAATAATCTCTCTTGTCAGCCATAAATATGACCATCCTTTCCAAAGAGCGCCTGTATCACGCTCTTAAAACCGACAACAAGGGCGGAGAAAATGTCCGCCCTTTGCCGCAAAATAATTATGCCAAAAATTATGACTCTGTGAATTCTGCGTCAACGAAGCCGTCATCATTGCCGCCGTTTGAAGCGCCGTTATCCTGAGGAGCCTCGCCCTGTGCAGCCTGTCCTGCTGCGCCTGCAGCCTGATATACCTTGGAAGAAAGGTCATAAACAGCCTTCTGCAGCTCGTCGGTCTTAGCCTTCATATCAGCAGTATTGCCGCTCTCGATAGCCTTCTTGAGTTCATCTATCTTAGCCTGAATGGGAGCCTTGTCGGACTCGCTTACCTTGTCGCCGAAATCGGTGAGAGCCTTTTCGCTCTGGAATACGAGGGACTCAGCCTGATTTTTGATGTCAACCTCTTCCTTGCGCTTCTTGTCCTCTTCCGCATATCTCTCAGCTTCCTCAACAGCCTTGTCGATATCCTCCTTGGACATATTGGAGGAGGACTGAATGGTGATGTTCTGCTCCTTGCCTGTGCCAAGATCCTTTGCAGATACGTGAACGATACCGTTGGAGTCGATGTCAAATGTTACCTCGATCTGAGGGATACCTCTGGGTGCGGGAGCGATGCCGTCAAGACGGAACATACCAAGCTGCTTGTTGTCCTTTGCAAATTCTCTCTCGCCCTGGAGAACGTTGATATCAACAGCTGTCTGATTATCGGCAGCGGTGGAGAATACCATTGTGTGCTTGATGGGGATAGCCTTGTTTCTCTCGATCATCTTTGTGCATACGCCGCCCATAGTCTCGATACCGAGAGAAAGAGGAGTAACGTCACGGAGAACCATTCCCGTAACATCGCCTGTGAATACACCGCCCTGGAGAGCAGCACCGAGAGCAACGCACTCATCGGGGTTGATGCCCTTGAAGGGCTCTGTGTTCATAAACTTCTTAACAGCCTCCTGAACCGCAGGGATTCTGGAAGAACCGCCAACCATAAGCACCTTGTTGATGTCGGAGGGCTTGAGACCTGCGTCGGCAAGTGCCTGCTTAACGGGACCCATTGTGGACTCAACGAGGTCGTGAGTCAGCTCGTCGAACTTAGCCTTTGTAAGAGTAAGCTCAAGGTGCTTGGGGCCTGTTGCATCGGCAGTGATATAGGGAAGGTTTATCATAGATGTGGGAGTGGAGGAAAGCTCTATCTTGGACTTTTCTGCAGCCTCTTTAAGTCTCTGCATAGCCATCTTGTCGCCGGAAAGGTCAATTCCGTCGGAAGCCTTGAAGGAGTCGATCATCCAGTTGATAATACGCTGGTCGAAATCATCGCCGCCCAGGTGGTTGTTACCTGCGGTAGCCTTAACCTCCTGAACGCCGTCGCCCATTTCGATGATGGATACATCGAAGGTACCGCCGCCCAGGTCGTAAACCATAACGGTCTGATCCTGCTCCTTGTCGATACCGTAGGAAAGAGCTGCAGCAGTAGGCTCGTTGATTATTCTCTTTACATTGAGACCTGCGATCTGTCCTGCGTCCTTTGTAGCCTGACGCTGAGCATCGGTGAAGTATGCGGGAACGGTGATAACAGCCTCTGTAACAGGCTCGCCCAGATATGCCTCAGCGTCTGCCTTAAGCTTCTGGAGTATCATAGCGGAAATTTCCTGAGGGGTGTACTTCTTGTCGCCGATAGTTACCTTGTAGTCTGTACCCATATGTCTCTTGATAGAGGAAACAGTTCTCTCAGCGTTTGTAACAGCCTGGCGCTTAGCTACCTGACCTACAAGTCTCTCGCCTGTCTTAGTGAAGCCTACAACGGAGGGAGTGGTTCTTGCACCTTCGGAGTTTGCAATTACGACTGCGCTGCCGCCCTCCATAACGGCTACGCAGGAGTTAGTTGTACCAAGGTCGATACCAATGATCTTTGACATAAAAATTCTTCCTTTCAAAACGTGGATTTGTTCATTTTATTTTTCCTGATATAGGGAAATGTTACGGATTAGCCACCGTCACCATTGCATGGCGGATAACCTTTTTGCCTAAGGTGTAGCCCTTTTGGAGAACTGCCGCAACGGTGTTCTCTCCAAGATTTTCGTCCTCGCAGCTGCTTACCGCATTGTGGAGATTGGGGTCAAAGGGCTGACCCTGAGCGGGTATCTCCGAAACGCCCAGCTTTTCAAGAATGGTAAGATACTGCTTGAAAATCATCTCAATTCCCTTCTTGAAATTCTCGTCGGAACATTCTGCTGTTGCAGCTCTTTCAAAGTTGTCGATAACTCCCAGAACTTCGGTAACTGTCTTCATAAGAGCGTTGTCATAAGCGTCCTGCTTTTCCTTGAGGGAGCGTGTGCGGTAGTTGTAATACTCGGCGTCAAGGCGGAGATATTTTTCCTTTTCGTCCGCAAGCTCCTTTTTAAGGCTTTCCACCTCTGCCGCAAGCTTTTCCTCGGCAGTAGGCTCGGGAGCCGCTTCCTCCGCAGGCTTTTCGGCATTTTCGGCAGCTTCCTGTTCAGCTGTTTCCTGCTCCTCGGGGATATCTTCTGTAATATCTGTCTGCTTTTCTTCTGCCATTTTTATATATCATCCTTTCTGTCCGTCATCTTTCGTTTCCAGCGCAGGTGGGAAAACATCGGAGTCCTCCGAAAGCAGCTCGCTTATCCTTTCGGTCATATACTCGATGTAAGGTATCACCTTTGCATAATCAAGTCTCAGAGGACCAATAAGTCCCAGCGAACCCGCCGTCCGCCTGCCCTTTTTAATGGGGGAAACGATCATACTCGAATTTCCGATAACGAAGCCGCCGTCCTCTCCGAACAGTACCTTCAGCTCACTGAAGCTGTCGTCCAAAAGCTTTGAAAACTCATTTTTCTGCTCAAAGAATTTTATAACGTCGCCTGCTTCGATATCGTTTCGCTTCAAAAGGTTCTTTTCGCAGCTGACGTGAACATCGCTCTGCATAAAGCCCTTCGCAAGCTCTCTTATCCCCTTCATAAGGGGGGAAAGAGTAACGGTATATGCACCCATCGCCTCGGCAAGGCGCTCCAGCGTTTCGTCCGAAAGGCTGTCAACGCTCATTCCGCTGAGGTTTTTGGTCATATATTCATTGAAAAACGCAAGCTGCTCGTGAGTAAGGTCAAGCTCCAGCCTGCACACCTTGTTCTGTATGCTGCCCGACGAGGTTATCATCAGAAGCACATACATATGCTTTCCCGTGGGAACAGCATCGACCTTTGCAATTACCGAAAACTGGGGAGCGCAGTTTGAAACTACAGCCGCACAGTCGGTTATCTCCGCCAGCGCCCTTGTGGCATTGTCAATGAGAGCCTCTTCCGAGGAGAAATCCTCACCGATAGCTTCGTCGAGCATCGCCTTTTCATCGTCCGTAAGCGCCCTTTTGGGCATAAGCGTTTCAATATAAAGCTTATAGCCGCTGTAGGTGGGGATACGCCCTGCGGAGGTATGAGGCTGCTCAAGGAAACCAAGCTGCTCCAGCATTGCCATATCGTTTCTGATAGTGGCGGAGGAAACTCTGATATCGGGGAGAGCGGCAATGGTTTTTGAGCCTACAGGCTCTCCTGTCCGGATATATTCATCAACAACTGCAGCCAGAATTCTGAGCTTTCTGTCGTCCAGCAGGATCATCACCCTCTTCCTTTAGCACTTTAAACATCATTCTGTTAGCACTCATTCTTCTTGAGTGCTAATTATATTATACACCATTTTTCCGACTTGTCAAGGGGTTTTGAAAAAAAATTTAGCAAATTCACCGGGGGAGTGCTAAAAGTCACGTCCCAACAGCGGTATGACAGGCATTTTACACGTTAATTATGCCCGAATCCCTTTGGACACGCTTTATAGTCAATATTTTTTATTATTATCATTCTCAGTCTCCCGAAAGCAGATGAAGGGTCTCGGGAAATATCTCCCAGTAAAACCTTCTTGCCGATCGGGGAAAATCATCAAGAATACCGTGTTCGGGGTCGTAAAAAATGCCCTCAGCATACAGCGACCAATGCCAGCAGCGGGGAGTTTCAAGGCTTAGAAGTGCGCAGGGAGGAAGGTCTGCTTTCGTCTGTGCCTGTTTGCGCTCAGGCGAAAATTTTACGCCGTGTTCGGTCAGGACGCGCTTCATTTCCCGCAGGTCGGTCTCCCGTTCATTTCCCAGATATTTACAGATGCAGTCCACAGTCGTTCCCAGCAGCATTGCAAGGACTGCCTGACCGCATTGAAGGTCGGTAGGCTCGTGAATGTACTTAATGTTCATCTTTATAATGCTCCAATCAGAAATAACATATGTATTTTTTCATAAAAAACGACTGCCGCACAAAGCAAATGTGCAGCAGCCAAAAATTTCAGATCATCACTTAGCCGCAATGGCAGGCTCCTTCTCGGTAGAACCGCTGTCCTCGCCGGGCTTGTCCTTGAAAACAACTTTAAGCAGAACGGGTGTGAGGATAGTGGTAAGCACCACCATAATAACGATGGGAGCGAAGAACTTGTCGCTCATAAGTCCCACAGCCTCGCCCTTGTTGGCAACAATGAGGGCGACCTCTCCTCGTGAGACCATTCCCACGCCTATCTGCAGCGCTTCCTTATTGCTGTATTTGCAGCATTTTGCGCCCAGACCGCAGCCTATTATCTTTGTGAGGATAGCCACAACAGTTATAAGAACGGTAAATAGGATTATCTCCATATTCATCTCGGGGAGAACGACCTTGAGGCCAATGCTTGCGAAGAAAATAGGCGAAAGGAGCAGATAGGAAAGGGTATCAAAACGCTTGTTGATATAATCCGCCTTCTTTGTTCCCGAAATTGCAAGACCTGCAAAGAATGCGCCTGTGATGTCCGCAACGCCGAAAAATTCCTCGGCACAGTAGGAAAGGATAAGGCAGAAGGCAAAGCTTATCACAACGTATCTTCTGAGCTTTACGGGACTGTTGTCCGTCCATTTTTTGAAGAGGTAGTGATATCCCACCGCAGCCACGAAGGTGAAGGCAAAGAAGCCAAGTATTTTCAGAAGCACAGTGCCTATCTTAACGGTGGGGTCAGCCATACTGATGACCATTGTAAGGGCGATAATGCCTAAGATATCGTCGATAATTGCGGCTCCGAGAATTGCATTTCCCGCAGGAGTGGAGAGCTTGCCCATCTCCTTGAGGGTCTCCACGGTGATACTTACCGAAGTGGCGGTAAGGATAATGCCGATGAAGATATTCTGGAGCATTTTGTTGCCGTCAACACTGTCATTAAAGAAATATGCCACAGCCGCACCGCCCGCAAGAGGCACAAGCACGCCGATAAGGGCAATAAGGAAGGAAGCCTTGCCCGATTTTTTCAGCTCCTTGATGTCGGTCTCAAAGCCTGCGGCGAACATCAGCACGATAACGCCCACCTCGGAAAGACAGCTGAGCATTTCGGTAGAGTGGATAAGTCCCAGACAGGCAGGTCCCAGAATAACGCCCGCCAGCAGCGCGCCCACCACCTGAGGAAGCTTTATTTTCTTGGAAAAAAGTCCCAGCACCTTTGTGCTTATAAGAATAAGGGCTATGGAAAGCAGGTACGAATAATCTTCCATAAAAATCGTCCTTTCTAATATATCATTTATTATCAGTCTGAATTATAGCATAATATTTGTGAATATTCAACACTTATTTTATAAACCTGAAAATTCTCATTTTTTGTAAAATCTTGATATATATTTAACGTTTATATTGTGTAAAAAGACTGAAATCCAAGAGTAAGCTGTGTGATAAAACAGTGAAATCATAATGCTGCTATTATGATATGATAACAGCAGTAAGCAATGGAGAAAACCTCTGCGCTATAAAATTTGATAGTTTGTGTGGAATTTATTAAATACATTATGTTTTTTAACATTCGGTTCATAGTAATAAGCTATAATATTAAAGTATATAAATATACGCTGTCAGCAGCTTCTTCACAGCGCCGACAGGGACAACTTTTTTAAGGAGAAAACAATGGGAAAGCGTAAGGTTATCGGTGTAATACTTTCTGAACCCGAGTCCATATATCAGCAGCGTCTGCTCAAGGGCATTTTTATGCAGTGCAGAGAATACGGCTATGATGCAGCCGTATTTGCATCGCTCTCAAAGCCCGGAATGTCCTACAAGGATTACCAGGAGGGCGAGGCAAATATATTTGAGCTCATAAACTTTGACCTTGTGGACGGAGTTATCGTACCGCCCATAACCCTTTCGGGCGACCCGGAGCTTCAGGAACACATTCTCCGTAAGCTGCAGAAGGAGTGCAGAAAGCCAGTTGTTGCTCTTGATATGCCCTACGGCGATTATCCCGTTGTCTATACCGACGACCGCAGCGCCTTTGCCGCCATAACCGCCCATATCATCGACGTCCACGAATGCAGGAGGATTTATTTTCTGACAGGCACAATGGGCTTTACCGTGTCCGAGCAGCGTCTGGCAGGCTATACCGATATAATGAAAAAGCGTGATATCCCCGTGGACGACAGTATGATATTTTACGGCGATTTCTGGTATTCGGGAGGCGAAGCCTTAGCCGACAGGATAATTTCGGGAGAAGTGGAAATGCCCGAAGCCGTGGTATGCGCCAGCGACCATATGGCTATAGGTCTCGTAAACCGCCTTGTGGAAAACGGCATAAAGGTACCCGAACAGGTGATCGTAACAGGCTATGACGGCACCGCCGAAGCAGTGCTGAACGATATTTCCATAACCACCTGTATCCCCGATATCGGCAGTACAGCCGCAAAGGCTGTAAATGTTCTCAGAGAGCAGATAGAGCCTGAGAGCGAAGTCATTCCCGTCCGTTCGGTCAAGGATAAGGGACTTCGTATCTGCTCCAGCTGCGGCTGTCCCGAAAATATGGCATATGTTAAGGAATGTCTCAACAATTCTCTTTTCCGTACCAACTGGAATTACAACGATAAAGGGATAGAGGATCGTGTGGATATAAATATGCTCCTTGAGAGCTATATGTTTGAGAATTTCGCAGGCTCGGAGGATATCGAGGACTGTCTTTACAAAATTTTCGGTTCGGATTATCTTATCAGACCCTACGGCCGTTTTTACCTCTGTCTCACGGAAGAATGGCTCAACTCCGACGAACAGTCTGCAAAGGGATATCCCGACAAGATGAAAACGGTCATTTACAAACGCCCCTGGAACGATTCGGGAGACAAATTTGAGGACATTTATTACTCCAACGACAAGGGTGAGGAATTTGATACAAAGCTTATGCTCCCCCGTGTGTGGGAGGAGCGTGAAGAGCCCTCTGTATTTTATTTCGCACCCGTTCACTACATCAAGGACACTCTGGGCTATTCCGTGATAGAGTGCAGTCTTACAGAGAAGCATATCATAGGCAACGTTTACCGCAACTGGCTCAGAAACGTAAGCAGCGCCCTTGAGATGATAAGAGTGCGCACACGTCTGCAGATGTTCTCAGAGAGAGACGCAATGACAGGTCTCTATAACAGACGGGGAATGGAAAAGGAGCTTGAAAAGCTGCTCAGAAATGCCAAGCCCTCCGACAAAATGCTTGTGTTCGTAATAGATATGGACGGGCTTAAACTCATAAATGACACCTATGGGCATACCGAGGGCGACTACGGTATAAAGACAATCGCCAATGTTTCCCGTCAGATAACCAAAAATGACGAGATATGCGTAAGGGCGGGCGGTGATGAGTTTTACATAGTCGGCGTGGGTGACTACAGCTCCATCGACGCTCTCATAAGAGTACAATGCTTCAATCAGGCTATCGAGGAGACCGACAAGGCGACCACAAAGCCTTATGAGATTTCCGCAAGCATAGGCTACTGCTGCGAGAGCCTTTCCCATCGGATAGCATTTGCAGAGCTTCTGCGCATTGCCGACGGCAGAATGTATGAGAACAAGGCTGCAAGAAAAAAGCAGAGAAGATAAATAATAACGGGGCTGCCTGAACAGTCCCGTTTTTTGTTACGATTTTTTCTTCTTCATACAAGCTATCAGAATGCCCGAGCCGCCTGCCGCCGCAAGAGCAAGAACTGTGGGAACAAGCATTCCGCTGCTGTCCCCCTTCTCTTCAAAAACGCTTTCCGAGGTCATAGCCCCTGCGGAAACGTCCTCCCCGAAGGGAGCAGGGTCGGAGGGGTCTGTAAGACAGAACCAGCCGCTGTTGCCCCAGATGTAGTTCACATAGCCCCATTTGCCGCCCAGCTTGTCGGTGTAAAGGCTGCTTACATAGCGCCCAAAATCCTCGGGGTGACTTTCCATAGCAATGCTTTCGGTACTGCCGGGGTATTCCCAGAGATAGATGGTACCCTCAGCTCTCAGGGCAGCAAATTCGTCCGTTTTTGCTTCTGTTATCTCTTTCTTATGCTCCTCGTTGAAGGAGTAATTGTCATACACAGGCTCAAGTCCCTCAAGGGATATCCACAGAAGCTCATCGTCTCCCTTGAAATCGAAATATCCGCCCCACTGCACTCCTTTATCATCTGTGTAATAAAGCCCGATAGCGGGAGATACTCCCGTGGACAGCTTACCCGTTTCCTTTCCGCCCGGGTCATCATACACCTTTGTTTCGGCGGTAAGGGTGTATTTTCGTCCGTCCTTTCCGTAGGGACGGGTAATGTCACCCGAATGGGAATTGAAAAAGCTGTCTCCAGCCGGCTCAACGATAATGTCGGCGCTGACCGATGTACCCATTCCTGCAAACAGAAGAACTGCCGCCGCTGTGATAATAAGTTTTTTCATACCGATAATTCCTCCCGTTTTAATTTTTCTGTCTGTATAATAAACAACTGTGACCGGGAAAATTTTGCATATTTTTTCGGGCAGATGAAAATTTTACACTGCCCCGTAATTTCTGATAATGATATACGCCATATAAGCCCCGTAAAGGGTCACAAGCACAACGCCCTCAGTGCGGGACATCTTCTTTCCCGTAAGATACCAGATATATGCGATAAGGCTCATAACGATAAGGATAATTCCGTCTATGACAGCAGAGCCTTCCGCTGCAATGGGAGTTATTACGCCCGAAATGCCCAGGATACAGAGGACATTGAAAATATTTGAGCCTACCACATTTCCCACAGCCATATCGTTCTCGCCCTTTTTAGCAGCTGTTATTGAGGTAACAAGCTCGGGAAGGCTTGTACCCATTGCACAAATGGTAAGTCCTGCCAGAGTTTCGCTCATTCCTGCCGCAAGGGCGATGGACTGAGCATTGTCAACAACAAGATTGCCGCCGAGAACAATTCCCAGAACGCCGCCCCCGATGCCGAGAGCGCATTTCAGGGGAGAAAAATCCGTCTTTGTCTCTTCCTCGTCCCCGCTGTCCTTGCCTGCAAGCTTTATGGAGACAATGATATAAGCGATAAGGGCTATGATAAGCACTGACGCTTCTACCCTGCTCATAGTACCGTCAAGGATAAATATGACAAAAAGTGCCATTGCCCCGATAGATATGGGATAATCACGCTTTGCAACGCTGCTGTTAGTGTCAATGGGCTTTATGGCGGAGCATACGCCAAGCACCATAAGGAGATTAAAGATATTTGAGCCTATGACATTGCTTATGGCAAGGGAATTGGAGCCGCTCACCGCCGCCGATATGCTTACCGCAAGCTCGGGTGCGCTGGTTCCCATTGCCACGATGGTAAGTCCCACGATGAGGGAAGGGATTTTAAGCTTTCTTGCAAGAGAACAGCTGCCTTCAACGAAATAGTCCGCTCCGCTTATAAGCATATAAAAGCCTGCAAGGAGCATTATTATGCTGAGTATCACCATTTGCGGCAGGGGGAAAATATAGCTTGTTACCACTGCCAAAGCAAGCAGGATAATGTACAGTATCGGTTTCATATTCTTTCTCCGTTCACTTTATTTTGCTCAGCAGTTTCTCCATATCACGCTGCTTGCCCAGAACAAGGACATGGTCGCCGTCATCAAAAACATAGTCCGCTCCCGGGAGAGTAATGACCTCGTCACCCTTTTTAATGGCAAGAATGTTTATCTTGTACTTGTTGCGGATATTCAGCTCTATAATGCTGTGGTTGTCCCATGAGTCGAGAATGGGTATCTCGTAAATGCCCGTGTCCTCGGATATCTCAGTGTAGTCGAAAATATTGGAAAGGCTGTACTGAACAGCCAGCTTCTCGGCTCTGTCTCTCTCGGGATATACCACCTCGTCGGCACCGTTTCTGCCGAGAAATTTGGCGTGGATATCGGTGCTTGCCTTGCTCACTACCTTCTTTGCTCCAAGCTCCTTGAGCTGGCTTGTTATCTCAAGGCTTGCCTGGAAATTGCTTCCGATGCACACAAAGCAGATGTCAAAATTTCTTACGCCAAGGCTTTCCAGTGCCTCTCTTTTGGTGCAGTCGGCTATCTTTGCATTTACCGAATACTGCATAAATTCACGGATATTGTCCTCGCTGTTGTCCACCACCATAACATCGTTTCCGATCTCCGAAAACTTTATGGCAAGAGTTTTTCCAAATCTTCCCAGACCAATAATAAGTACCGAACGCATAAATTTCTCCAACCTTTCATTATCCTACATTTACCTGCTCAACAGGATTGTGAACACCCGTAAATTTCTTTGTCCTTGTGAAAATAAGCGCAAAGGAAACGCTGCCAACTCTTCCGCAGTACATAAGAAGGATTATGACCACCCTGGAAAAGGGTATCAGGTCTCTTGTTATGCCTGTTGTCATTCCAACCGTATTTATCGCCGAGAAGCCCTCAAAAACAACGTCCTTAACCGCAAGCTCGGGCTGTGCGCCGCTTATGAGAAGTATTCCCGTGAAAACGATGAACAGGTTTATGGCGATGACCGTCAGAGCCTTTGCGGTGATATCCTCCTCGAGACGTCTGCCGAATACGTCGATGTCCTCGCTGTTTTTCATGCTTGCGATCGCCGCAAAAAACAGCACCGCAACTGTCACAGTCTTAACGCCGCCAGCGGTTGAGCCGGGGCTGCCGCCGATGAACATATAGATGATGGTCAGTATTGTTCCCCCGGGGCTGAGTGCCGCAGTATCAACGGTATTGAAGCCCGCAGTTCTGGGAGTTACCGAGTCAAAGAAGGAGTTTAAGAGACTTTGTCCCACCCCTGCACCTGCATTGGTGTAGTTTTGCTCAAAGATGAAAAACAGCGCTGTTCCCATCACGGTGAGAATTGCGGTGAACACAAGAGCAAGCTTGCTGTGGAGCCTGTACGCCGAAAATTTCAGCTTGTTTTTGGCAATATCGTCCCACACTGAGAAGCCTATGCCGCCGATAAGCACAAGCATACATACAGTAATGCACACAAGGGGGTCGGAAACAAATTCGCACAGGGAAGAGTATTCCCCGTATTTTCCGTTAAGGTCAAAGCCTGCGTTGCAGAATGCGGATATGGACATAAACAGTGCATTTCCTATGCCCTCCAGAGGTCCCATTTTCGGTATGAAGCGCACCGCAAGAAGCACGGCTCCCATGCCCTCGAAGAGAAATGTTCCGAGGGCGATCTTTTTCACCATACGGACAATTCCTGCAAGCTGCATACCGTTAACGCTGTCCTGGAGCACGCTTCTTTCCTTGAGACCTATCTTTCTGCCCGTTGCCATTGCCGCAAGGGAGATTATGGTCATAAAGCCCAGACCGCCTATCTGTATCAGCAGGATAATCACTATCTGCCCGAATACAGACCACTGTGTATATGTATCAAACACCGCAAGCCCCGTTACACAGGTGGCGGAGGCGGCGGTGAACATTGCATCAAGAAAACGGGGCGTTTCCCCTTTTGATGATACGGGAAGCATCAGCAGAAGCGTTCCCAGAAGTATCAATGCCATATAGCCGAATGCGATTATCTGAGCGGAGGAAAGCTTATTCATTCTCAGCTTTTTTCCGTTTTTTATTCCCTTCAGAGTGTCCCCGAGCTTTCCCATTTTGAATGTCCTTTCAAATCATTAAAGATACACATTTATTTTAGCACAAGGTCTGTTTTTTGTCAATTATAAATTCATAGTTTTAATGTATAATATCATAAATGATATTTGAAAGGAACGTGACAGCTTATGATACCTCTTGAAATAGAGCGGAAATTCCTTATCCGTCAGTCGACAGAGCTTTTTGATAACTGTTCAGAAAAAACGGATATTGTGCAGACCTATCTCGTAAGACCCGACCCGTCCCTGCAGCGGCGTGTCAGGTCCATGACAACAAATGGCACTGCAAAATATTTTTACACCGAAAAGCGTTTTCTCTCCGCTTCCACCCGTGAAGAGAATGAACGGGAAATATCCTGTGAAGAATATGAAGCCTTGCTCGGTGAAGCGGATAGGGAGCTTGTTCCCATTATCAAGACAAGGCATATCCTCATATACAAATCCCAGCGGTTTGAGATCGACTGCTATCCCTTTTCCGACAGCCTCGCTTCTATGGAGCTGGAGCTTTCCGACGAACATCAGGTCATTTATTTCCCGCCCTTTGCGGATATTATCAAAGAGGTAACGGGCGACAAGCGTTACTCAAATGCCGCCCTTGCAAAAAACGGCTGCTTCCCCGATGAGGAGCAGCAGCCGAAATAATAATTTTTCAACGGTTTCCGAATTATGAGCCTTCGCCCGAAAGCATATCGGCAGGGTCTGTCCAGGAGCCGTTTTTCTTTACTCCGAAATGGAGATGAGGATCTTCGGATATCTCCGCTTCCGCTGTGGAGCCTACCTCGCCGATGACTGTGCCTGCACTGACGGTATCCCCCTCGGATACGGGAACATCGTAGGCAAGGTTGCAGTAATAGCCCTCATAGCCGCTGCCGTGGTCGATAACGACGGTCACGCCCATAAGGGGGTCATCGGTGACGGAGGTAACTGTTCCCGAGGCGGCGGATTTTACGGCTGAGCCTGTTTCGGCGGCAATGTCAATGCCGTCATGGGTCTTCCAGACGCTGAGAGTTTTGGATTTTACCAGCTCCCCTCCCGAGTAATTTGACAGGATATCGCCGTTTACGGGTCTGACTGCCGCCCCCGTAAAGGTCTCGGAAACAGGCTCAGCTTCGGGTGAAGCTTCATTTTCCATACCAAAGGCGTCCTGCTCAAGTATCATTGTCTCCTCTGCCGCTGCAGGCTCGGATGGCTCCATAGGCACGTTCTCCGCAGGGATATTTGCCTCTGCGGCAGGCTCGGTCACAGCTTCGGTCTCCGTCTGAGATGTACTGTCCTTTACTCCCGTAAGCTCTCCCGCAAGCTCCTCGGTGGCTTTGTTGTAGGAAAAGATACCCAATGCCGCCACTGCTGCAAGGCAGAAGCAGATTATCGCTGCTGTACTTTTTCCCGAAAGCTTGCCGTTAAAAAAGTTTTTCATATTACCATATCCTTTCATTTTTACGCTTGGAAGCTTTTTGCTTCTTTTGCTATTTTTGCCGATTTTACCGTCTTTATACGACACATAAAAAAAATGCGGGTGACGACCCGCGGCG
>JAGAJF010000131.1 GCA_017829005.1 Oscillospiraceae bacterium
AGCGAGGAATACAGCAGAAAAATTAGCTTCAAAGAGTTTTCTGATCTTGATGAAATGAGAAAATACTGCAGTGAACAAGCGCAGATCCCCTTTGAGATGAATGGTTCCGAAATGTACCGCATAACAGTGTTTGAACTGCCCGACAGAACGGGTATAATGCTTTGTGCAAGCCACCTTATTTCCGACGCGTGGACTTACAGCATTCTTGCAAGCGATGTATATGACATTTACAAGCAGCTTTGCGCGGGTAAAAGCATTTACGGCGAAATTTACAGCTTTACGGAATGTGTAGGAAAATATAATGAATATCTGTCATCGGAAAAATATGAGAATGACTTCAGATACTGGTCGGAAAAATACAGCTGTGATATCACAGAAACTCCCGTAAGGATATGCCGGAAATTAAATGTGGGAGCTGCTGCCGAAAGATATACAACAGTTTTCCCGACGGAACTTTCACAAGCGGCGGATATATTCTGTAAAGAAAACAGAATTTCATCTGCTGCGCTTTTTGAGAGTGCCATACTCATTTATCTTTCCAAAATAAACAGGGATAACCGAGCTGTAACGATCGGCGTGCCTGTGTTGGGCAGGAGCAGTGCAAAGGAGAAAAATACCGCAGGAATGTTCATTTCCACAATACCTCTTACCGAGGAGGTAAATGCAAATGAAAGTGTTATTTCACTTTGCAGAAAAACAGCGGATATCCACAGAGAGATATTCAGGCACCGAAAGCTCCCATACGGCGATATTGTGCGTATGATAAGGGAAAGGACAGGCTTTTCGGGACGGCTTTTTGATGTGATGGTAAGCTGTCAGAACGGGAAAACCCGTATTCCCGCAAAAACGGAATGGTTCTCAAACGGTTACTGCGAGGTGCCGTTGGCGTTTCACATAGACAATCGTGACAGCCTTGACAGCTATACTGTCACCATCGACTATCAGACGGATATTTTTTCCGATCGAGGCGAAATAATTCTTTTTGCCGAAAGGATAAAGCATATTATAAAGCAGATCATTGCGGTCAGGGAAATGGCGGTAAAGGATATTTCAATTCTCCCCGAAGAAGAATTTGAAATGCTCATTCATGGTTTTAACAGCACAGCTGCTCCATATCAAAAGGATAAATGCGTTCACGAGGCTTTTTCCGAGCTTGCGGCAAAATATCCCCACAAGACCGCTCTTGTTTTCGGGAAAAAGGAATATACATATGAACAGCTTGACAGAATGTCCGACGCTCTGGCGCATTTTCTGCGTGACAGGGGAATAGGCGCAAATGATGTGGTGCCGATAATATCTCGCAGAAGTCCATATATCATCATAGCAATGCTGGCGGTATTGAAGGCGGGAGGCGCATATATGCCCGTTTCTCCCGATTTTCCCGTGCAGCGAACAGAATATATGATAAAAAGCTCAGGGGCAAAGCTTTTGCTTACCTGCGGCTGCAGCTGTGGACTTGCGGAGGAAATAAAGCTTGAGGAATTTGATTATTTTTACTGCTCCAAAACTCCCTTGAGTCCAGCTTGCGCAAATGATATATGCTATGTGATATTTACCTCAGGCTCCACGGGAAAGCCAAAGGGTATTGCCGTAACTCACAGAAATGTAATGAATTACTGCTCCTGCAATGAGTTCAATGTGGCAGGAAGGATAATAAAAAATGACATAACGAGCATTGTATCGGTGACGGATATTGTTTTTGATATTTTCGTTACGGAAAGTATTCTGCCGCTGCTTAACGGTATGGTGATATATCTTGCAGACGATGAGCAGGCGGTTTCTCAGAAGGCACTTAGCAGGCTTATTTCGGAAAGCAGAGCGCAAGTGTTACAGACAACTCCCACAAAAATGAGAAGTTTTCTTTTTGACAAAAATGATCTTGGATATCTTTCCGTTCTCCGCACTGTTATTCTGGGCGGAGAGGAATTATCCGAGGGACTTTGCGCGGAGCTGAAAAAATATACTGATGCGGAGATATACAACATTTACGGTCCTGCGGAAACTACCGTCTGGTCGTCGCTGACACCTGCCGATGAAAATGACATTACCATAGGAAAGCCTGTGGCAAATACCCAAATTTATATCCTTGATGATGAGTTGAAGCCTGTACCTGTCGGGATAAGCGGGGAGATATTCATATCGGGTGACGGTGTTTGCAAAGGCTATATAAATAACTACAGACTTACGCTGGAGAAATTTATCCCCGACCCGTTTTCCGATGGAGATACAATGTACAGAACGGGCGATATGGGGCTAATACGCTGTGACGGAAATATAGAATTTCTTGGCAGGCGCGATTTGCAGATAAAGCTTCGGGGGCTTCGGATAGAGCTTTCGGAAATAGAAAGCGTTATGAACGGCTTTGAGGGTATAGAACACGCTGCTGCGGTATGCAGAAATGACGGCAAGGGAGAAAAATATCTTGCAGGCTATTATACCTGTCAAAGGGAAATTGACGAAAAGGCGCTTCGCAGATATATGTCGGAAAAGCTGCCCTCCTATATGATACCTAACATATTTATTTATCTGCCCCGTATGCCAATGACCCAAAGCGGAAAGATAAACAGAAATGAACTGCCCGTCCCCGATATAAACACAACATTTTCCGAACGCAGATACACAGCTCCCGTTAATGAAACGGAAAAGCTTCTTTGCGGCATTATGGCAAAGATTCTTGGTATTCCTCGGGTGGGAACGGACGAGGATTTCTTTGAACTTGGGGGAGACAGCTTCGCAGCTATGGAATTTGCGGCGATCGCCCGGGATAACGGCATAGCTTTTTCGCCGCACAGTATTTATGAATGCCGCACCGTTGAAAAGCTTTGCATAACAGTTTCGGACAAAACAAACAGGAAAAGGGCACATAAAAAAATCAGCCGCTTTCCGATGAAAAGAACGGACGGCGACCTGAAATTATTCGATAGATTTGTTAAGCTTACAAAGCAGATTTATAAATTTGAAGTATCGGGACTTGAAGCTCTTGACTTTGGAAAAAAGTATATTTTCTGTCCCAATCACGAAAGCGACCTTGACTGTATGTGGGTATGGGCGGCTCTCAGCGGTTATGTGAAATTAAGCGACACCTGTGCGCTTATTGCGGCAGAGCATCTTGAAAAGAAATTATCCCGTCTTGTTTTCAGAATATCGGGAGGTATTCCCATTGACAGAAAAGGGGATTTTGCACCCTCGCTGAACCGGGCAATTTATGTGCTGAAAAATGAAAAAAAATTCCTGCTTATTCACCCCGAGGGTACCCGCACCAGAAACGGAAGGCTTTCCGAATTTAAAAAAGGAGCGGCTTTGATATCGAAAAAATCAGGCGTTGAAATAATACCTGTTTACATCGGCGGAGCGGGGGAGATATATCCCGTGAACAGAAAAATGCCTAAGCTTTTTGATTCTTTCGGAATGAGAAAATTCCCGCTTCACATACGTTTCGGCACCCCTGTGGATCCTTCGGTAAAAACTCCCGGGCAGATAACAGAAGAGATAAGACGGCAGATAGCCGAAATGAAAAGGAATGAAATAAATGATAATAGCGACAGACGCTGACGGCGTGCTTACGGATATGTCGGGCTTTAATTACATATACGGCGAAAAGTTTTTCGGACATAAGCCTGTGGAGCCTTCGGGATATACAACGGCAGAGATATTCGGTGAAAGCAAGGTCAGAGAAATTTTTTTCGGGCTGAGATATTTTTATGACTACTGCTGCAGGCTGGAACCACGTGAAAATGCTTCGGCAGTATGTGAGAAGCTTTGCTCTCGGGGTCATAGTGTGTATGTGATAACGGCGAGAAAATTTTCAACTATGAATAATCCTCTTGGCAGTCTCAGCAGGAATTTATTCAGAAAATGGACAGAAAAAAACGGGTTTATGATCGGGGACATTTTCTTCTGTTCCGAGAAAAACACGCCGCCTCAGAAGCTTGAATATTGCAGGCAAATATCAGCAGATGTTATGATCGACGACAAGCCCGATATCGCCCTTTATCTTGCGGAAAACGGTGTAAAGGTACTGCTTTTCGATGCTCCGTATAACAAGGAAACAGAGCATAAAAACATTACAAGAGTACACAGCTGGGACGAGATCTACAGCTTTATAAACAGCTGCGTAAAATAAGTTATTATACGGCACAGCGACATGAAAAAATTATAAGCCTTTTCCAAATGAGTTCGGAAAAGGCTTATTGATTACCGTAAATTAGAAACGGTCAAAATACAAAAATAAAGCTGCGGGTCGGACTCGGACCGACATATTCCCCTCTTGGCAAGAGGGAATTTTACCGATTAAACTACCGCAGCCGCCCCTGAAAGAGTAAGGCTCTTTCACACACACGTGGGGGTGTGGCTCTGCAAATGCACGAGGAAAGGCATATATATTATAGCACAATAATTATATTAAGTCAAGATTGACAGTTTATTTTTATAATGTTATAATTGTTAATAAGGTAGGTGGAAATATGAGGCAGTGTCTTATATGCAAAAAACGAAGCATCGATCATTACGGAATATGCCCCGAATGTGAGAAAATGAACGCTCTTCATAGGGCTGTGAGCGCCGACCTTTCGGGCTACACAGCGCTTGTGACGGGGGGAAGGATAAATATCGGATATCACACCTGTCTCAGGCTTCTGAGAAACGGCTCCGAGGTCATTGCTGTGACCCGCTTTCCCTATGACGCAATGAAAAGATATTCCTCGGAGCCTGATTTTAAAGAGTTCGGTGACAGGCTTCACATATGCGGTTTTGAT
>JAGAJF010000132.1 GCA_017829005.1 Oscillospiraceae bacterium
GAGATCACCTTTTTCTTAGGGCATTTCTCCATAATTTCTTCTAACAGATCGTTATCCATTGCCATTGCCCCCTTGAAATTTATTTTTATTTCAGATCGTAAAGAGACATCTCGCTTTCGTGGCGCTTGGGTCTGCCCATAAGCTCACGTATTGCGTCTCTTGGGCTTGCTCCGTTATAAAGCACATTGTAGCACTTTTCGGTGATGGGCAGGCAAATGCCGCATTTTCTCGACAGCTCATATGCTGCTTTGGTGCAGAAATATCCCTCTACTGTTCCTACCTGCTTTACCGCTTCATCGGGGGAAACGCCCTGTCCGATAAGTATTCCCGCACGTCTGTTGCGGCTGTGCATACTGGTGCAGGTAACGATAAGATCGCCTACGCCCGAAAGTCCCGCAAAGGTCTCCTGCTTGCCTCCCAGAGCAATTCCAAGACGGGATATCTCCCATATGCCTCGGGTCATAAGGGCTGCCTTGGTATTGTCGCCGAAGCCCATTCCGTCGCATATTCCTGCGCAGAGGGCGATGACATTTTTAAGCGCTCCGCCGATCTCGCAGCCGATAACATCATCGTTATTGTAAATTCTCAGAGTGCTGTTTGACATTACGCTCTGGACATATTCCGCCTGTGAGGGTATTTCTGATGCGGCTATTACGGTGGTGGGCATTCCTATTGCCACCTCTTCGGCGTGGGAGGGTCCTGTGAGTACAACTATTTTCTTTCCCGTTTCCTCGAAAATAACTTCGCTTATGAATTTAAGGGAGCCGCCTTCAAGTCCCTTTCCCGTATTCACAAGGACGGTTTTTTCGTCGATATAGGGGGCGAGCTCCTTTGCCACAGAGCGAACGAAATTTACGGGTATTCCGAAAATAATAAGGTCCTTGCCCTTTGCTTCGGAAATATCGTCGGTAAGCCTTATCTTTTCGCTGATCTTTACTCCGGGAAGCTTTGCCTTGTTTTCTCCGTCACGTCTGATATCATCAAGCTCGGCGGGGAATTTTGACCACACGGTAACGTCGTGTCCCATACCGTTCAGCATTACCGCAAGGCTGAGTCCGAATCCGCCTGAGCCGAGAACCATTATATTTGCCTTGTCCATTGATATTTCCTCCTTTATTTCACTTCGTCCGAGTCGTTCATTACGCCATTATCCTTTTTCTTGCTGCCGAATTTATTCTCGGTGCCGTTTTTCAGGCGCTGTATATTTGAGCGGTGCATATAAATTAGCAGTATGCTTGTGCAAAGCACCAGTCCTGTATGGAGCAGCGAACGGGACATTCCCACGTCATATAAAAAGTAGTGAACGAAAAATGTGATGATGGGATATACTGCCGCCGCAAGTATGGAGCCTAAGGAAACATACCTTGATATTGCTACCACAAGTGCAAAGAACGGGATAACTATACAGAAGGTGACGGGGTCTATCACAAGCAGTATCGAGCAGGAAACAAGCACTCCCTTGCCGCCCTTGAAGCCGTAATAGAGTGGGAAAATGTGTCCGATAATGGAGAAAAGTCCCGATATGTAGCCGATGGCACGTCTGTCAATGAAACAGGTGCTTTCAAAATCGGCTCCCAGCAGAAGCTTTGCGATATAGATGGAGACAAATGCGGCGATAACGCCCTTGGCAAGGTCTCCGATTAAGGTTATGAGTGCGGGTATCTTGCCGTAGCAGCGAAGGGTATTCGTAAGTCCTGCATTTTTGCTGCCGTGCTCACGGATATCCTCGTGCTTTAAAAGCTTTACGGTTATGATTGCGCTGTTGCAGCTTCCCAGAAGATAGGAAATGACCGCTGTTATCAGCAATGTGACTATCAACATTTTATAATCAACCTCTTAATTATTTTGTATCGCTGTTATCACGTTCTCTGATAACAAAGCGGACGGGTGTGCCTGTAAGTCCGAAGGTCTGACGAATCTGATTTTCGATATATCGCTGATAGGAGAAATGGAAAAGATCCGCACGGTTTACAAATACCACGAACGTGGGGGGCTTTGTAGACGCCTGGGTCATATAGTAGATCTTGAGTCTTCTGCCCTTGTCGGAGGGGGGCTGAACTCTTGTGGTAGCATAGGAAAGCACATCATTGAGCATACCTGTGGTTATTCTCATACTGTTCTGAGAATTTACGCTGTTTATAAGGGGGTAGAGCTTGTCAATTCGCTGTCCTGTTTTTGCGGAGATGAAGATAAAGGGAACGTAGGACATAAAGCTGAATTTTTCTTTCAGGTCGTTTGTGAATTCGTCCATTGTGTTTGAGTCCTTTTCAACTGCGTCCCATTTGTTTACGGCTACGATACAAGCCTTGCCCTGCTCGTGGGCATAGCCTGCCACCTTGGAATCCTGATCAGTAAAGCCCACAAGTGCGTCGATAACGATAACGCAGACATCGGAGCGGTCTACTGCCATATAGGCTCTGAGGACGCTGTAATGCTCGATTTTTTTCGTTACCTTGGACTTTCTGCGTATGCCTGCGGTGTCGATGAACACGTACTTGCCGTTTTCATTTTCTATGACGGTATCGGTGGCATCACGGGTAGTGCCTGCAATATCGGAAACTATCACACGCTCCTCCCCTGCAATGCGGTTGATAAGAGAGGATTTTCCTACGTTGGGCTTGCCGATGACTGCCACCTTGATATATTCATCGTTATACTCATCGGTATCATCTTCGGGGAAATATTTAAAAACCTCGTCAAGAAGGTCTCCCGAGCCGTGACCGTGCTGGGCGGAAACCGGGAAGGGGTCTCCCACGCCTAAGTTGTAAAATTCATAGAACTCGGGGGGAGGCTCGCCGATACTGTCGCATTTATTTACTGCAAGAATGATGGGTTTTCCGCTTTTTTGCAGCATTGAAGCCACTTCGTAGTCATCTGCCGTAACGCCGCAGCGGATATCGGTGAGGAACACGATAACGTCCGCTTTTTCTATTGCGACCTGCGCCTGACGTCTCATCTGAGCAAGGATAACATCGTCGCTGGCAGGCTCTATTCCTCCTGTGTCGACTATCATAAATTCCCTGTTGCGCCACTCGCACTTTGAGTAAATGCGGTCACGGGTAACGCCGGGTGTGTCCTCAACTATGGACAGACGCTTGCCTGTAAGCTTATTGAAAAGGGTGGATTTTCCCACGTTGGGGCGACCCACTATTGCAAGAATAGGCAGCATTTTATTACCTTCTTTCTTATCAAATTTGATCTATTTTCCCAGAATGGCGTCAAGAAGCGAACCGCCGTCGTTTTCGGCAAAGCGGAGCTTAACGCCAAGCTTTTTTTCCACATCTGAAATGGTATAGTCGTCAAGGAACAGGTCTCCGTCGTGGATTATCATTGATTTTGAGAGCAGAAGCTCTGTTCCAAGCTCTTTTCCCTCAAGCTGGGATATGATGTCCCCTGCTGTGAGAAGTCCTGTGACGGTTATTGTTTCTCCGAAAAAGTGATTTATTATTTTATAAACTCTGCACCTAAGACCGAATTTATTTTCGGCGGCTCGTGCAAGCTCCGATATCATATCATAAGCTGCCGCACCTGTGGCGATGGATATGTCACGCCTGATATTTTCATTCTCTTCCGCTTCGAGTGCGGAAAAAAATTCATCGTAAAGGGAACGCATCATTCCCACGCCGTTCTCATACTGAGGGTATTCCTCGTAAAAATCCGCTTCGGGAAGGGGGCGTTCTGCTTTCAGATAAAACTCGTCCGAGGGGAAAACGAGGCGAGTGCCGTATCCGGATAAAAATTTCTGCTGGAACTCCTCGATAATGTCGATAGTTTTTCCTGCACCCTCTTTGTCAAACATTGTAAGTGGATAAAGCCCCTCTCTGAATTTGGTAAGTCCTACGGGGACAATTGCCACGCTGCTGATATTCGGCATTAAATTTCCAAGATCTGTAAGTGTTCTGCGAAGCTCGTCGCCATCATTCAGCCCCGGGCAGAGGACTATCTGACAATTCATTGATATGCCTGCCCGGGAAAGCTGACGGAGGTAGTCAATTTTCTCCCCTGCAAAGCGGTTGTTCATCATTTTGCAGCGAAGCTCGGGATTGGTGGTATGAACGGAAATGTTGATATTCAGCTTCATTTCGATAATGCGGTCTATGTCCTCCTGCTTCAAGTTGGTAAGAGTGACATAATTTCCCTGCAAAAATGACAAGCGGGCATCGTCGTCCTTAAAATAAAGGGTCTCTCTCATTCCCTCGGGCATCTGGTCGATAAAGCAGAAAACGCATTTGTTGCAGCAGCTCTGCTTTTTGTCCATAAGAAAGGTATTAAATTCCAGACCGATATCGTCATACTCGCTCTTGCGAATTTTAAGCATCAGGTGCTTTTTGTCACGCTTTAAGAGCAGAGTGACGGTATTTTCCGAGGAGTAGTACATATAATCAAGCACATCGGATATCTTATGGCCGTTTATGGCTTCAAGGATATCGCCGCTTTTTATACCGCATTTTGCAGCGGGAGAATTGGCTGTTACGCCCGTAATTTCAGCAGACATAGTACCTCCGCATTAGTTTTCACTTTAAGAAAAAAGCAGAGAAGGATCGCTCCTGCTCTGCTTTTTGAGGAAACAAATCACGCTTCCTTCTTAATTACCTCAACGCCCTTGTAATATCCGCAGTTCTTGCAAACCTTGTGAGGAGCGGTAAGCTCGCCGCAGTGTGAGCATCTTGAAAAAGCGGGGGTGTCCAGCTTCCAGACAGCGGAACGTCTCTTGTCACGTCTTGCCTTGGATACTTTTCTCTTTGGTACTGCCATTATTCAGCACCTCCTTAACATTTAAGATAATCAAATTCCTGACAGCTTGGTATGACCCGAAATACTTTCTAATATGTATTTCGTTCATTCAAGCATTTCTGTTATTCACAGTTACAGTCGGAAATGTTCAGATCCGCACCGCACTTCGGACACAATCCCTTGCAGTCCTCTTTGCAGAGCAGCTTTGTCGGCATCTGCAGCAGTATGTCGTTTACTGCAAGCTCGTCCAGATCAAGCTTGTCATTTTCAGTTACTACATATTCGTCATTTTCGCTGTTAAGGCTTCTGACAAGGATATGCTCAAAATCAAATGACCTGCTTCGTTCAAACCTGCTCAGACATCTGTCACATTCGGCGCTTATTGTAAACTCTGCGGTGTAGCTGAGTGTTACCACACCTGCACGATTATACACCACGCCTTTCAGACTTACAGGACCGATAAAGCTATAACCATGTATTTCATCCAGCCTTTCACGGGAAACCTCGCAACAGATATCCTGTTTCTCGCCGATTATCTCGTAAAGCTGCTTTAAGCCTATAACCATAATACGCTCCTGCACCAACACACAAGCTATATTATATCATATTAAAAAAGATATGTCAATAGCCTGCAGAAATTTTTTTCAGAAAATTACTTGATAGCGTACTTTGTAACGCTCTCGGGAAGATCTGCCTTGTCAGCGGATACTGTAAATACTACATTTACATCATTTCCTGTGAGCTTGTCTATCTTTGCGAGAAGTGCGCCCAGAGCCTCGTAATCTGCTCCGCCGATCTTGAGTATAGAATCAACAAAGATATCCTTGATATCATAGTTTCCTGCAAGAAGACCTGCTACGAGACCGAAGAATGCCTCAAAGGAATAGATGCAGTTTACATCGGTATCAACAATTCTTACGCTGTGACCGATATCATATCTGAGCTTGTCGCTCTTATCAATGCAGACAACATAGCCGTCGGTGTTCTGGGAAGCTGCATTGATCATATCAATGAGTATCTTAGTCTTACCTGAGCCCTTATTACCTGTAATAATCTTTACCATAATAACTCCATTCTCAGCGGCGGAAAATTATTTTGCGGAATATCGGTGCAAGACCCCCGGAGCGCCGCTGTGCAGCTCCGGGTGCTGACAGGATGATCCCGTCAAAGCGCCGTATCCCTTATATCATCACCCTTATAAGGGTAGAAGCCTTTTTATCTGCCGAGCTTTGCTTCAAGAGCCGATTTCTGATCCTCATATCCGGGCTTGCCCAGAAGTGCGAACATATTCTTCTTGTAGCTTTCAACGCCGGGCTGATTGAAGGGATTGATGCCAAGCATATAGCCGCTTACGGCACAAGCCTTCTCAAAGAAGTATACCATATATCCGAAGCTCTTTTCGGTGGTGTCCTCAAGCTCGAGAACGATGTTGGGAACGCCGCCCTCGGTATGTGCGAGGATAGTGCCCTCAAATGCGCATCTGTTTACTACGGACATATTCTGGTTTGTGAGGAAGTTCAGTCCGTCAAGATTCTGAGTGTCGTCCTCGAGGAAGAAATCCTGCTTGGGCTTCTTGATGTCTACAACGGTCTCAAACATTACTCTTGAGCCGTCCTGAATGAACTGACCCATAGAGTGGAGGTCGGTGGAGAAGATGCAGGAAGAGGGATAAATGCCTCTGTTATCCTTGCCCTCGCTCTCACCGAAGAGCTGCTTGAACCATTCTGCCATCATTGCGAAGGAGGGGTCATATGCCTCGAGTATCTCGATGGACTTGCCCTTTCTGTAAAGGATATTTCTGATAGCTGCGTACTTATAGCAGTCATTATTGTCAAAGCCTGCTTTAAGCTCCTCTCTTGCCTGTGCTGCGCCTGCCATTACAGCGTCGATATCACAGCCGGATACAGCGATGGGAAGAAGTCCTACTGCAGTGAGGACAGAATATCTGCCTCCTACATCGTCGGCGATAACAAAGGTCTCATAGCCCTCCTTGTCAGAAAGCTCCTTGAGGGTTCCTCTTGCCTTGTCGGTGGTGGCGAAAATTCTTTCCTTTGCGCCCTCCTTGCCGTACTTCTTCTCAACAAGTTCTCTGAATACTCTGAATGCAAGTGCAGGCTCGGTGGTCGTTCCCGACTTGGAAATAACGTTTACCGAGAAATCCTTGCCCTCACAGATGGAAAGTATCTCATTGAGGTATGTGGGGGAAATGTTGTTGCCCACATAGTAGATGTCGGGGGTGTCCTTTTTAAGGTTATTGTAAAGAGGCGACTTCATAAGCTCGATAGCTGCTCTTGCGCCCAGATAGGAACCGCCTATGCCGATAACGATAAGGATATCGGAATTAGACTGTATCTTCTTTGCGGCAGCCTTGATCCTTGCAAACTCGTCCTTGTCATAGTTTACGGGGAGGTCGAGCCAGCCCAGAAAGTCGTTTCCTGCGCCTGTTCTTTCCTCAAGAGTCTTTGCTGCAAGCTCAGCCTGAGCCTTGACTGCGCCCATCTCATGAGGAGCGATATAGCCTTCAAGATATTTGGTATTAAGTTTAAAAGGTGCCATTTTTTTATCCTCCTAAAAATTCACATTTCTCTCCAAATGTGACAATCAATCCATATACAAATATTATATTACTATATTTTCAGAGAATTTGCAAGATTTTTTGGAAACATTAACTCAATAATCGTAAAATTAGTTGATTTAACTAAAATTCAGCGACGTATTTCAGCATATCTGACAATACGCTCAGGACACTTTTTTGGGGAATATCCTCTGCCGCTCTGAGCTGCACTGTCTTTAGAAGCCTGTCTTTGCAGTAAAATCTCAGCTCGCCTATCTTATCGCCCCGTCCGACGGGGGCATACACAAACGAGGGCAGGATGATACGGGCTTTCACAGCGTCCTCCGAGCCTTTGCTTATGAGGGCGTTTCCCGTCTGTTCTGCAGATATGGAGACCTCTGTGCCGCAGCCGTTTTTCACCTTTACAGCATTGGGCATATCCTCGGGGATATCAAGGGAAATGACCGTATAGCCACCGAAGCCTGTGTCAAGAAGCTCCTTTGCAAGTCCCAAGGCTCTGTCCTCGTCCTTGCAGTCCATTACCGCGCAGACAAGAGAAAAACCGTCACGGCAGGCTCCTTCGGCGGCAAAATAGCCCGAGGAGGGTCCTGTGCCGCATTTAAATCCCACAGAACCTTTGTATCTGTGTCCCATAGGATTTGAGGTCACAAGCTGCACCTTTCCGTCCTTGATATCCTCAAGCCTGGTGACAAAAATTTCCGTAAGCTCTTCATGCTTTGAAAGCTCGCATAAGAGCAGGGCGGCGTCATAGGCGGTGGTGTGCTGCTGTTCGTCATTGTAGTAGCCCGTACATTCGGTGAACAGGGTGTTTTTCATACCAAGCTCCCCCGCCCGTGTGTTCATAAGCTCGGTGAATTTCTCCTCTGTGCCGCCTATCCTTTCGGCGATAACGCAGGCAGCATCGTTGGCATTTCCGATGATAACGCCTTTGAGAAGCTCCGACAGAGTGGATTTTTCCCCGGGCATGAGCCATATCTGTGCGCCCTGCTTTGAATTGGCGTTCTCGCTTGCGGTGAGGACCGTATCAAATGTAAGCTCTCCCCTGTCCATCGCCTCAGCCGCCAGCAGGACGGTCATAAGCTTGTTGAAGGAACCCATCTGCACGGGTACATCGCCGTTTTTCTCACGAATGACTGTTTTGGTGTCGGGTTCCATAAGGACATAGCTTTCCACATAATTCCTCACAGGCTTATCCTCGGCGGATATTTCCGATGTGCAGCTCATTATCATCATTATGCCTAAAAATATTGCGGCAGCTTTTGTAAATGTTTTTTTCATTCTATCACCCGTACATTCTATGCCGATAACGGGCGGATTAGGACAAACATATTTATAAGAAAACGGCTGCCCCGAAAAACGGAACAGCCGCCATATACTTGTTTATTCAGCTCATTCTACAATGAACTGCTTGATGTTCTCAAAGAACTCGGAAGCATCGTCGGTGTGAGCCTCAAGGGAGATGGGCTTGGAAAGATCGAGGCTGAATATACCCATAATGGACTTTGCGTCTACAGCGTATCTTCCGGAAAGAAGATCAACATCGTAATCGCACAGAGAAACCTCGGAAACAAAGTTCTTTACATCATTGATGGTTGCAAGCATAATAGTAGTCTTTTTCATAAACGACCCATCCTTTCATGGTGTTCATTAAATTAGGTTTGTCCCTGAGAAAACCGCCTGATTTTTCTTTCTTGCAGTTTCCTTAGTATTAAGAATAGCAGTTTTTTCCGATTAAGTCAAGAGTATTTGCAATTTTTTTTATTTTATTGTATAATAGCATATAGATAAAAAAAACTGAAAGGTTTTCAGTGTACAGATTGCACAACTTTTTGCGGAGGATTTTATGTATATTCACTTTATCACCTTCGGCTGCAAGGTAAATACCTATGAGACTGCCTGTATGACAGCCGCCTTTGAAGCCGAAGGTTTCACACCCACTCTCGAAAAAAAGCTTGCGGATATTTTTGTCATAAACTCCTGCACCGTCACCTCAGAAAGCGACAGCAAGCTCAGACAGACTTTAAGGGGACTAAGACGTGACTATCCGAATGCGGTCATTGTTCTCACAGGCTGCTTTCCTCAGGCATTTCCCGAGGAAGCTGCCGCCGAAAGCTGCGCCGATATCGTGACGGGCACAAAAAACAGGAGCGATATCGTCAGGCTCGTAAAGGATCATCTTGAGGACAGCAAGCGGGTCTGCGCCGTTGCGCCATATTCATCCCACGACAGCTTTGAACGAATGTCCGCCGAACATCTTGAGGGGCATACCCGTGCATTTATGAAAATTCAGGACGGCTGCAATGCTTTCTGCACATACTGCATTATCCCCTTTTCAAGAGGCAGGATAAGGTCTAAGCCTATCAATGACATTGTTTCCGAGGCGAAAAGGCTTGCCGAAAACGGCTACAGAGAGATAGTTCTTGTGGGGATAAATCTTGCGTTTTACGGTGCGGAGCTTGGTTTGGGGCTTGCTGACGCTGTAGAAGCAATAAGCGGTATAAAGGGCATTGACAGGATAAGACTCGGTTCTCTTGAGCCTGAGAGAATGACTGATGAAATACTTCACAGGCTTGCGGCTGTACCCGAATTCTGCCCCTCATTCCATCTATCACTGCAGAGCGGCTGTGACAGGACGCTAAAGGCAATGAACAGGCGCTATACAGCAGATGAATATGCCGCACTTGTAAAGCGTATACGGAGCATTTTCCCCGACTGCGGCATTACTGCGGACGTTATGGCGGGCTTTCCCGGGGAGACCGAGGAGGATCACAGGGAATCGGTGGAATTTGTAAGGAAAATCGGCTTTTCAGATATCCACATTTTTCCATATTCACGAAGGAAGGGCACTAAGGCTGATCTCATGGAGGGACAGGTGCCCGGGGAAATAAAAAAGCGAAGAGCAAGAGAGCTTGCCGAAGTCGGAGCCGAGTGTCGTGAGAAATTCCTGCAAAGCCTTGTGGGAAAAGAGTTTCCCGTGCTTTTTGAAAGGGAAAAATCCGACGGTGTTCATCACGGATATGCTCCGAATTACGCTCATATAAAAATTTTAACAAAAAATTCAGAAAAAAGTTTGCGTAAAATGATTTTTTATGTTAAAATAGATAAGATAGGAGATGATTGCTGTTACGGTAAAATTATCCGTGACGGCGGTCATCTCGACACCAACATACAATAAAGGGGAGTATTTTACTTATGCCAGTTTACCGAATTTATGTTGAAAAGAAACCTGAATTTGCCGCTTCGGCAAAAACGCTTCTTTCGGATGTGAAAACAGCCCTCAGACTGGATTCCCTCCGCTCGCTGCGTGTTCTGAACCGCTACGATGCCGAGAATATTTCCGAGGAAAACTTTGACTATGCGGCAGGAAACGTATTCTCCGAGCCTGCTGTGGACGTTACCTACCGTACTCTGCCCCAGCTTGCTCCCGATGAGAGAGTTTTCGCTGTGGAATATCTCCCCGGTCAGTTCGATCAGAGAGCCGATTCCTGTGAGCAGTGTATACAGATTCTTACCCAGGGTGAGCGCTGCAAGGTTCGCAATGCACGTGTTTACATCACAAAGGGCGTTATTTCGGACGATGAGTTTGAGGCTCTGAAAAAATATATCATCAACCCCGTGGAGAGCCGCGAGGCTTCCCTTGCAGAGGTTGATACCCTTGCCGTAAAGTACGATATCCCCGAATCTGTGGAGACTCTCACAGGCTTTATCACTATGGACGATCTTGGTCTTGCGGATTTTGTCACAAAGTACAGACTTGCTATGGATTTTGACGATCTCAAGTTCTGCCAGAGCTATTTCCGCGATACCGAAAAGCGTGACCCTACAATTACAGAAATTCGTATGATCGACACATACTGGTCAGACCACTGCCGTCATACCACATTCTCAACCATTATCGACGAGGCTAATATTGACGCCGATTACATCAGAAAGACCTACAACGAATACATCGACGCAAGAAAAGAGCTGGGCAGAGAGGACAAGCCCATTACTCTGATGGACATTGCCACCATTGCCGCAAAGAAGCTGAAAAAGGACGGTATCCTCAAGGATCTGGACGAGTCCGAGGAGATAAATGCTTGCTCCGTAAAGATAAAGGTCGATGTTGACGGCGAGCTTCAGGACTGGCTCCTTATGTTCAAGAACGAGACCCATAACCACCCCACCGAGATAGAACCCTTCGGAGGTGCGGCTACCTGCCTTGGCGGAGCTATCAGAGATCCCCTTTCGGGACGCTCCTACGTTTATCAGGCAATGCGTGTAACGGGCGCATCAAATCCCCTTGTTCCCGTTGAGGACACCATTCACGGAAAGCTCCCTCAAAGAAAGATAACTGTGGGTGCGGCTAACGGCTACAGCTCCTACGGAAACCAGATCGGTCTTGCAACGGGTCACGTTTCAGAGGTCTATCACCCCGGCTATGTGGCTAAGAGACTTGAGATAGGCGCTGTTGTGGGTGCTGCTCCCGTGGAAAATGTTATCAGAGAAACTCCCGAGCCGGGCGATGTTATCATTCTTCTCGGCGGACGCACGGGACGTGATGGCTGCGGCGGTGCTACAGGCTCCTCCAAGTCCCACACAGAGCAGTCTCTCGAAAGCTGCGGCGCTGAGGTACAGAAGGGTAATCCTCCCGAGGAAAGAAAGCTTCAGAGACTTTTCAGAGACCCCGATGTTACTCATATGATAAAGCGCTGCAACGACTTCGGTGCAGGCGGCGTTTCCGTTGCCATAGGCGAGCTTACAGACGGTCTTATTATCGATCTGAACGCCGTTCCCAAGAAGTATGACGGTCTTGACGGAACCGAGCTTGCTATTTCCGAGAGCCAGGAAAGAATGGCTGTTGTTGTCAGAAAATCCGATATGAAGAAGTTTATGACTGCTGCCGCTAAGGAAAATCTTGAGGCTACCAAGGTTGCCGATGTTACGGAAGAGCCTCGTCTCAGAATGAAGTGGAACGGCAAGGTCATTGTCGATCTCTCCAGAGAGTTTCTTAATTCAAACGGTGCGGAGAAGCACACAAATGTTCAGGTACATCTTCCCGTTACCCTGCAGCCCAAGTCCTACACCGACTGCCCCGACAGCTGGTACACTCTTATGACTAACCTTAACGTTTGCTCTCAGAAGGGTCTTGTTGAGCGTTTTGACTCCACTATCGGTGCAGGAACGGTTTTAATGCCCTACGGCGGCAAATATCAGCTCACTCCCACTCAGGCAATGGCTGCTAAAATTCCCGTTCTCAAGGGGCAGACTACCACCTGCTCGATCATGGGCTGGGGCTATAACCCCTATGTAAGCGACAAGAGCCCTTATCACGGCGCAATTGCCGCTGTTATCGAGTCTATCTCCAAGGTAATTGCGGCAGGAGGCAGCTACAAGAACTGCTGGCTCACCTTCCAGGAATATTTCGAGAGAACTCAGAATAATCCCACCAGATGGGGCAAGCCCTTCGCTGCTCTTCTCGGTGCATACAAGGCTCAGATCGAGCTTGGCTGCGGCGCTATCGGCGGCAAGGATTCCATGTCGGGTACATTTGAAAATATCGACGTTCCCGCTACCCTGGTTTCCTTTGCAGTCTCCACCGCAAGCAGCAAGAAGATAATCTCTCCCGAATTCAAGAAAGCAGGCAACAAGGTAATCTACATCACTCCCGATTACGATGAGAACGGTCTGCCCAAGTGGGACAGCGTAAGAAGCGTATTTGAGCGTGTTGAGGCTCTCATTGCAGAGGGCAAGGCTCTTTCGGTATGGTCTGTGGGCTTCGGCGGCATTGCAGAGGCTGTTGCAAAGATGTCCCTCGGAAACAGGATAGGCTTTAAGTTTGAAAAGAAGTTAGATGAAAATCTTATGTTCTATTCAAGATACGGCTCCTTTGTTATCGAGCTTGACGGCGATCCCTTCACCGCCGAAAAGGTCATCGGTACAACAACAGACTCCTATACCATTGACTGCCGTGATTATGTCATTGATATGGCTGACCTGCAGAAGGCGTGGGAGGACAAGCTTGAGCCTGTTTTCCCCTGCAACATCAAGAATGAGAGCAAGCCTGCAAAGATATACACTTACACCGCTCACGACACCGTTCAGCACGCTTCAAGCTTTGCAAAGCCCAAGGTGCTTATCCCCGTATTCCCCGGAACCAACTGCGAATATGACACCGCACGTGTCTTTGAGAGAGCGGGTGCTGTTCCCGAGATCGTGGTCATCAAGAACCTTTCCGCTTCCTCACTTGAGGACAGCGTAAAATACGTTCAGAAGGCTATAAAGAAGTCTCAGATTATTATGATCCCCGGCGGCTTCTCGGGCGGCGACGAGCCTGACGGTTCGGGCAAGTTCATTACCGCATTCTTCCGCAATCCTTCCATCAAGGAAGCTGTTACCGATCTTCTTGATAACAGAGACGGTCTTATGCTTGGTATATGCAACGGCTTCCAGGCTCTTATCAAGCTGGGTCTTGTGCCTTTTGGCAAGATTGTTGATATGGAGGACAATTCCCCTACCCTTACATTCAACACCATTGCCCGTCACCAGTCCATGATGGTTTCCACAAGAATTGCTTCCAACAAGTCTCCCTGGCTTGCAGGCTGCGAGGTGGGCGATATCCACAAGATCGCCATTTCCCACGGAGAAGGCCGCTTCATCGCTTCTCCCGAGCTTATCAAGCAGCTTGCGGATAACGGTCAGATCGCTACTCAGTATGTTGACCTTGAGGGTGCGCCTTCTATGGATATCCGCTTTAATCCCAACAACTCCTTTGACGCTATCGAGGGTATCACATCTCCCGATGGACGTGTTCTCGGAAAGATGGGTCACAGCGAGCGTATCGGAACTGACATCTGCAAGAACGTTCCCGGCAACAAGGATCAGAAAATATTTGAGAGCGGCGTGGCTTATTTCAAATAATAATCATTATTAAATCAAATCGAATACCCCCTAATCTGCTTGCGGATTAGGGGGTATTCGACAAATTGAAGGTATTATTGCCGATGTTACGGGCGTTTGCTTCGTTAATGATTTGAGCCGTAAAATAAGAGAGTGCTATGGTCTTTCGCCCACGGAGATAAGGTTCAGTTCTTCCCTGCAAAACCTATAATATCATCATAAGCTGCATTGTTAGACTGTTAGTCAGCTTTCATTTTGAGTATCCTGTCAAATATCCGATGTGCGGCTTCTTCCTTTGACATAAGGGGAAGCTCCTGCTCGTCATCAGAAGTGATAATGGTTATAATATTAGTTTCCGTGCCGAAGCCCGCTCCCGATGTTCTAAGGGAATTTGCACATATCATATCACAGTTTTTGGAAACAAGCTTTTTTCTCGAATTTTCAAGGACATTATCCGTTTCCATTGAAAAGCCGCATATTATCTGACCGCTTCGCTTGTTTTCACCAAGATATTTCAGAATATCTCTTGTGCGTTTAAGCTCTATTTTCATATCACCGTCGGATTTCTTTATCTTGCTGTCCGCGGTAACAACAGGTGTATAATCTGCCACCGCCGCAGCCTTGATGATGATATCCTGCTCGGAAGAAACAGCTGCAACCGCTCTGAACATATCCTCTGCCGACTTTACATCGACCTTGTTTACAAACATCGGCGGCTCTGCGTCGGTATGGGCTGCCACAAGGGTCACCTCTGCGCCACGGAGCATTGCCGCTCTTGCAATGGCAAAGCCCATTTTTCCGCTGGAATGATTGGTAATGTATCTTACGGGATCGATCGACTCCATTGTGGCGCCTGCGGTAACAAGCACCTTTTTGCCTGCAAGATCCTTTTCACAGGCAGTCTCACGGAGTATATATTCAAGCAGCACTCTTTCCTCGGGCATTCTCCCGTCGCCGCTGTCGCCGTTTGCAAGCATACCGTGATCGGGGGCGATCACCTCATATCCAAATCGCCTGAGCTTTTCAAGATTGTCCTGCACAATGGGGTTATGAAACATATTATGGTTCATTGCAGGCGATATTATTTTCTTGCAGGGACACGCCATTACGGTAGTGGTGAGCATATCATCGGCAATACCGTTTGCTATCTTTCCGATAACATTTGCGGACGCAGGGGCGATGAGAACGCAGTCCGCTTTCTTGGCTATGGAAACGTGCTCCACGCTGAATTCAAAATTTCTGTCAAAGGTATCAATAAGGCATTTTGTGCCTGTAAGGCTTTCAAAGGTTATGGGGTTTATAAAATTTGCCGCGTTGGCAGTCATAAGCACCTGCACTTCCGCCCCAAGCTTCTTTAGCATTCTTGCGAGATTGGGTATCTTATATGCGGCAATGCTGCCCGAAACGGCAAGCACTACAGTCTTTCCTTTTAGCATAAGCTTTTCCTCCCGTTACTGTCATTTTATAGTTAATTATATTATAACATAATCAGGCAAAAAAATAAATATATATTTTGAATTTATGTGGTATAATCTATGAGTATTGTATTGTATCTCCCTTGAGGAGAATAATAACAAGGAGGAACTAAATATGAACAGTAAGACCAAAAGCCTTGTGCTTATGGGATTTATCACAGCATTGCTGCTGATATTTTCCATGACCCCCATCGGCACGATACCCATCGGGCCGCTCTCCATCTCTCTGAATGTTATTCCCGTAGCCGTAGCAGCGGTAGCCTTAGGACCCGCAGGCGGAGCGGCAGCAGGAGCAATATTCGGAATACTGAGCTTTCTTCAATGCTTCGGAATAGGCGTTCCCAGCGGCATGGGAGCAGCTCTGGCAGCCATAGACCCGCTGCTCGCTTTTGTGCAGAGATTTATCCCCAGAGTTCTTGACGGCTTTATTGTAGGATTGATCTACAAGGCACTGAGCAAAAAGATCAACAATTACGCTGCATGTGCAGTAACAGGCTTATGCACCGCTTTTTTTAACACCCTGTTCTTTATGTCGGCACTTATTCTGCTTTTCGGACAGACCGATTATGTACAGGTGCTTATGGATAAGAAGGGCACTCACAACGTTTTTCTGTTCGTTGTAATGTTTGTCGGTATCAATGCTGTTCTTGAGATGCTGGCAGCCACCGTTGTCACAGGCGGTGTGGGCGCTGCTCTTATCAAGGCAAAGCTTATTAAGACAGCCGACAATAAAAAAGACTGATTTCATACTCGTAAAAGGAAAGGGACCCAAATATGATACTTGCAATAGATGTAGGAAACACCAACATTGTCATTGGCTGCTGCAGGGATGGCAGGATACTTTTCAGCGACAGGATATCCACAAATCACTCTGCCACGAGCCTTGAATATTCGGCTCTATTCAAGGCAGCATTTGAGATGAACGGGGTAGACCCCTCCGAGCTTGAAGGAGCTATAATCTCCTCTGTAGTTCCGTCGGTGACGTCCTCACTTAAAAAAGCTGCAGAGAAATTCATATCCGCTAAGGCAATGGTCGTGGGTCCCGGGATTAAAACGGGACTGAGCATACTTATAGATAATCCCGCACAGCTGGGAAGCGACCTTGTGGTGGATGCGGTAGCAGGCATCAACGAATACAGTCTGCCACTTATCATCATTGATATGGGCACTGCCACTACGCTTTCGGTGATTGACAGCAAGGGCGGTTATCAGGGCGGAATGATCGTGCCCGGTGTTGCGGTGTCCCACGACTCCCTTATCAGCAGGACATCACAGCTTCCTAAGATCGCACTTGAGCCTCCTCGGAGACTTATCGGAAAAAATACTGTCGAATGTCTTAAAAGCGGTATTCTTTACGGAAATGCAGGTGCTATTGACGGGCTTATCGACCGTATCAATGATGATATGGGCACAAAATGCACCGTTGTCGCCACAGGCGGTCTGGCAGGAGTTATAACTCCCCTTTGCAGGAACGATATCATTCTTGATGATGACCTTATGCTCAAGGGTCTGATGATAATTTACGAGAAAAACAAATAATATAATACAATACTTTTTCAGAAATTCTCCCGCCGCAATAATGCACGGGAGAATTTTTTTATGCTTCGGGTTCATATTTAGGCAGATTGCACATTGAAAATAATGGAAAAATGTGGTATAATTTATAGGATTTTGTTTATTGGGAAGGTAATTATGTTGAAAAAGCTATTGGCTGTTTTATTAGCTGTCATCCTTTGTCTGACAATGACCTTTACTGTGGAAGCAAAGGTATTCAGCAGCGAGGATATTGCGGAGAAATGCATTGAAATAATGAAAAAGCACGTAAACATTCCTCGGACGCCTATTAAAATTGATCCTCAGGCAAAAAAAGAAAACGTCACCTTTGGCGGAGAGGTTTTCACTTATACAAATACAGATTTCAGGCTCGAAATGGCAGACAATGGCAAGCTTATCTCTCTTCTCAAAAGTGTGAGATACAATAAAAGCTTTGTGATCTATGATATAGAAAGCGGTGCGGCATTTAGCTATAATGACAGCAAGTATTATCCCGTTGCAAGCACAGTCAAGGCTCCCTTTGTAATGACCTGTCTCAGTTCCATTGACAGCGGTGAACATTTCCTTGACGAGAAGATGACCTATACATCAAAATTTTATGCAGGCGGCTGCGGAACAATAAAAAAATCTGCTTACGGCACAGTTTACGACCTGCGCTCCATTATCACGACTACCATAGTTAACAGTGACAATTCGGGATATTATATGCTGCAGAACCACTTCGGATATGAAAATTACAACAGCTTTCTCACATCGCTGGGCAACAAGGCAACCATCGGCAAATATGTAAAATGGGGACAGACCTCCCCTATGGATTCTCTCAAAAACTGGGCAGAAATTTATAATTACACCGAAAACGATACTCCCAATGGCGATTTCTTGAAAGAGCTTCTTACAACCACCACCGACAGCTGTATTCGCCCCACTATCGGTGAACGTCACACTGTTGCAAACAAAATGGGCTGGATGTTCGGCACCTGCTGTCATGACCACGCCATTGTTTATGACGAAAAGCCATACATACTTATCATTATGACCGACGGGGACGGTTATGACAAGAACCAGCAGTATGTCGGCAAGCTTGCGCTTATGCTTGATGATATACACGAGATGATGACAGCAAAGTAATTCAAGGTTTTATGGTACTAAATATACCGCCAAAGCAAAGCTCCTATGGCAGGATACAGCCTGCTATAGGAGCTTTTATCTATTGATTCTCTGTGCTTTCGCTGCTTGCATTGAGGTCGGCAACATCGTAGCTCAGCACCATGTTCTTATTGTCATATATCTTATAGAACATATTCATTATACGGTTAGTAACTATCTGTATCTGTTCATCGGAAAGATTCATGAGAAAAATAATGCACTGAGTACTGCTGAAGCGCATCATGATATCTACCTTTCTGAGTGAAGTATCAATAGCCTTTTCAAGGTAATGCATAGCCTTGTCGCGCTCCTCCACAGTGGTATTCTTCTCGTCATTTCCACAGAGGGTGAGCAGAATAACCTGAACATCATGATGGTTTCTTAAGCCGACATTGCGAATGAAATCGTATATCTTGATGAACTCGGGATAGTCAACGCTATATGTGCCCTCGTAAGCACTCTGACGTTTGATGCTCGTAATGAGCTGATCAAGATCATGCTTGGAGAGATTCTGCTTTTCATCACGCTTGATATCGGAAGTGCGGAAAATGTACCAGCCCGATCTTTTGATCTGCTTCATATAGTACAGCGCCTTATCCGCACTGATGATAAGGTCGCTATATTCTCTGCCTGCCATAGTGGAAAGAACTGCTCCTATGCAGATATTGTTATTATCAAAATTGCTGTTTTCGCGAATAGTTGCTGTTACGATCCTATGCATATCAGTCATCTGCTTTTCCGCCTCAGCCTCATCTTTTATTCCGTTTATGAAGCAGAGGAACTGGTCGCCGTCAAAACGGACGGTTATCATCTTTTCATTGAATTCCGCAAGGGCACAGGCTACCATCCTTATGAGTCTGTCTCCGCCTACAAATCCATATCTGGAATTGGTCTCACGTATGTTCATGATATCAACGAGTATAAGAAGACCATCGCTTAACTCAAGCATCTGACGGATATAATTCTCCCCCGCTTTACGGTTATATGCGTCGGTGAGATAATCAAGCTCATCATTTCTGCTGTTTCGGCTGTTGTTGATGTCGATTATATCCCGAAGAAGCTTTGCTCTCTGCTCCTCAATTCCCGAGGCAACGGAGGGAGATGCATCGGGAGAAAGCAGGTCGATTTTTTTCTGACGCATAAGCCTTACGAATATTTCGGTTATCTTAGGGTCAAACTGTGTTCCGCTGCCCTTTTCTATCTCGTTGATAACATCATCATCGGTAAGCCGCTTGCGGTAAATACGGTTGCTCGTCATTGCATCATAGGCGTCAACAACGCCGATTATGCGGGCAATTTCGGGTATCTCCTCACCCTTTAATCCTCGATTATAGCCTGAGCCGTCATAGCGCTCATGATGAAATCTTGCTCCCTCATCAAGATGCTCGATCATCTTGTTGTCCTTTAAGATATTGCCTCCTATCTCAACGTGCTGCTTCATAATGTTATATTCTGCATCAGTCAGTCCCGTAGGCTTGTTGAGAATAGTATCGGGAATCCCTATCTTGCCGATATCGTGCAGAAGTCCGATATACTTGATATTCTGCACCTGCTGCTCCGTGTAGCCCATCTCTCTGGCGATCGCCGATGAGTACTCCGCAACACGCTGAGAATGTCCTTTGGTGTATTCGTCTTTTGCATCGATTATGTTGGCAATGGTAGTAATTGTCTGGAGGGTAACACGCTGTATCTGACGATTTTTTTCCTCTATTTCAGCCATGTAGGCTTCATTTTTACGGGATATCTCATCATAAAGCTTGGAAGCAGAGTAAAGGAAGCCGAAGCACAGGCATAACAGTGCCATCTGAATCTCAATATCCTTGCTGTTTTCAAGGGTTATCTGCCCTTCAAAGTAAAGTCTTACATCATATGCGATATTCAGTATGACCGTAACAACGC
>JAGAJF010000018.1 GCA_017829005.1 Oscillospiraceae bacterium
CACGAAAGGACAGTGTGCAATGTATAAAATTGTAAGAAAAAAAGCTTTAAATCCTACCGTTACTCTGATGGATATCGAAGCTCCCGCAGTTGCAAAAAAGGCTGAGCCCGGTCAGTTCATCATTCTGAGAACTGACGAGAACGGCGAGAGGATCCCCCTCACCGTTGCCGATTATGACAGAGAAAAGGGTACCGTTACCATAATTTTCCAGATTGTGGGCGCAACTACCGAAAAGCTCAACCATATGAACGAGGGCGATTATCTGCAGGATTTCGCAGGTCCTCTCGGCAGAGCAACTCACACAGAGGGACTCAAGAAGGTCGTTGTTGTTGGCGGCGGCGTAGGCTGCGCAATTGCATATCCCGTTGCAAAGAAGCTTCACAGCGTAGGCTGCGAGGTTCACTCAATAGTCGGCTTCAGAAGCAAGGATCTTGTTATCCTCGAGGACGAGTTCAGAGCCTGCTCGGACAAGCTTTGTATGATGACCGATGACGGCTCCTACGGCACCAAGGGTCTTGTTACAAACGCTCTCAAGGAGCTTATCGACAGCGGCGAGCAGTATGACGAGGTAATTGCTATAGGTCCCCTGATAATGATGAAGTTCGTTGCCGCTACTACCAAGGAATACGGCATCAAGACAGTTGTATCTATGAATCCTATTATGATAGACGGAACGGGAATGTGCGGCGGCTGCCGTCTTACAGTCGGCGGAGAGACAAAGTTTGCCTGCGTTGACGGTCCCGAATTTGACGGTCATCTTGTTGATTTCGACGAGGCTATGGGACGTTCTACTATGTACAAGCCTTTTGAAAGAAAGAAGCACGAGGAAACCTGCAACTTATTCAAGGAGGTAAAGTGATATGCCTAATATGTCGCTTAAAAAGAACCCTATGCCCTCTCAGGAGCCTGAGGTAAGAAACAAGAATTTCCTCGAGGTGGCTCTCGGATATACCGAAGAAATGGCTGTGGACGAGGCTCAGAGATGTCTGGGCTGCAAGAATATGCCCTGCGTAAAGGGCTGCCCCGTAAATATCGACATTCCCGCATTTATCAAGGAAATTGCCGACAAGAATTTCGAGGGCGCTTATGGAATTATTGCCAAGTCCAGCTCCCTTCCCGCAGTATGCGGACGTGTTTGTCCCCAGGAAACTCAGTGCGAGGGCAAGTGCGTAAGAGGTATCAAGGGCGAGCCTGTAGGTATCGGCAGACTTGAGAGATTCGCAGCGGATTATCACAATGCAAACTTCAAGGGCGAGCCTGAGAAGCCTGCTTCAAACGGCAAAAAGGTGGCAGTTATCGGTGCAGGTCCTGCAGGTCTTACCTGTGCAGGCGACCTTGCAAAGAAGGGCTATGATGTTACAGTTTTCGAGGCTCTTCACCTTGCAGGCGGCGTTCTGGTTTATGGTATCCCCGAGTTCAGACTTCCCAAGAGCATTGTTCAGCGTGAGATAGACGGTCTCAAGGCTATCGGCGTACATATCGAGACAAATGTTATCATTGGCAAGACCATTACCATTGACGAGCTTTTTGAGCAGGGCTTCAAAAGCATTTTCATAGGCTCGGGTGCGGGTCTGCCCAGATTTATGAATATCCCCGGTGAGAATCTCAAGGGCGTTTATTCCGCAAATGAGTTCCTCACAAGAGTTAACCTTATGAAGGCTTACAAAGATGGCAGCGACACTCCCGTTAAGGAGAACAAGAAGGTGGCTGTTGTAGGCGGCGGAAACGTTGCTATGGACGCTGCACGCTGCGCACTCAGACTTGGCGCTGAGGAAGTTTACATCGTATACCGCAGAGGCGAGGCTGAGCTTCCTGCAAGAGCGGAGGAGATCGAGCACGCTAAGGAGGAGGGCATCATCTTCAAGACCCTCACAAATCCTGTGGAGATACTTGGCGACGAAAACAAGTTCGTATGCGGTATCAAGTGTGTTTCTATGGAGCTTGGCGAGCCTGACGAGTCGGGCAGACGCCGTCCCGTTGTAAAGGAAGGCTCCGAACACGTTATTGACGTTGACTGCGTTGTAATGTCCATCGGAACATCTCCCAACCCCCTCATCAGAAACACCACCGAGGGACTTGAAACAAACAAGCACGGCTGTATCGTTGTTAAGGACGAAAGCGGTCTTACCTCCCGTGAGGGCGTTTATGCAGGCGGTGACGCCGTAACAGGCGCAGCTACCGTTATCCTTGCAATGGGAGCAGGAAAATCCGCTGCAGAGGCAATTGACGAATATCTTTCCAAGTAAGATGACTTTTTTCACCGTACCCGGTTTACGGGTGCGGTGAATTTGTATGGGGTAGGAAATGTGAAGAAGCAGAAAAAGGAGAAAATAAGCATTGCCGAAATACTAGCAGCTATTTACGTGGTTGCTGTGGTGATCATATTTTTTCTTCCCGGTGTGTTGGGGCTATATGATGTAATGATTGGAAAAAGAGGACTTGGTAATACGATCTCTGCTATTCTTATCAGCTCGGGGTCTGCGCTTTCTCTTTCTGTTCCCATATTCATTATCGGCATAGGTATTCTCAGGGATCTTATTAAGAAAAGGAAGGAAATGAAAAGATCTTTATTTCCAATAATAGGGATAACATTTCTCACTATCACAATTCCTGTAGTTTTATTCTGCGGTATCAACAGGACACGTTATGCAGAGCAGCAGTATTTCTCCGATAATGACGAAGGATTAGGAGATCTTCCTATTTTGTCAGACTGTATTTCCGATTATTTCTCAGATGAATATGACGAATTTGTTGTTAATGATATTTGGTTAGATAGTAGGAAACATATTTCTTCGTCCGGCAGGGGCGGAAACTCATATCATAAAGAATATACTATTTATGGCTACAATAACGAGGTAAAGCTTTTTTCTGCTCAGATAGGAAAAGAGGATTATGATTCATTCAATAATTCCCTGCCGAAGGGCTTTGACATTACGGTGACTGTGTATAAAAAATCCCGCTTTATCAGAAGTGTTGAGCCGTCTGTGGGTTTTGGCAGAGAGAAAAGCATTGAGCATTTTTTTGAAATATCCGTAAGCGGTGATAAGATAATCCGCTCAGAAAATTTGAGTGCTTATGAAATTGATAATCTCACGTGGTGCGAATTTAAAAAGGGCTGCAGCACTCAGATAGAAAATGCGCTTTGCGGCATAAATGCTGAAAATTCCCTTGAGTATCCATATTCTGCGATGGGCGATGAAATATGCCTTTTCGCATGGGTGGACGGGGGATATAAGAGGGTAAGCAACATCATTTATAAGGAAGATATCAGCCAATGAAAAAATACATCATCAACTCAAACGACGCAGGGCAGCGTGTGGATAAATTCATACAGAAAGCCGCTCCGAAGCTGCCTCAGAGCGCAATGTACAAGGGAATACGCACAAAGAATATCAAGCTTAACCGCAAGCGATGTGAGATATCCACAAGGCTCTCCGAGGGAGATGTTCTTGAGCTGTATCTGCCCGATGAATTCTTTGAGGAGGACGATTCGGGAGAGAGGTATGAGTTTCTCAAGGCTCCGAAGGATATCTCGGTGATATACGAGGATGAAAATATCCTGCTTATGGACAAGAAAAACGGTCTTGTGGTGCATGAGGACAACGAGGGTACGGTGGACACTCTTGTTAACCGTATGCAGCACTATCTTTACGCAAAAGGGGAATATGACCCTGCGGACGAGAACAGCTTTACCCCTTCTCTGTGCAACAGGCTTGACAGGAATACGGGTGGCATTGTCATTGCCGCAAAAAATGCGGAGTCTCTGCGTATCCTCAATCAGAAGATAAAGGACAGGGAGCTTGAGAAGAAGTATCTGTGCATTGTTGTGGGGGTGCCGCCCAAAAAGTCGGACACTATGACTGCCTATCTTTTCAAGGACAGCAGATCCAATACAGTTACCGTTTCCGACAAAAAGACCGACCGCAACAAGACCATTGTGACGAAGTACAGGGTGCTTAAATCTGACGGCAAGCTGAGCCTTGCTGAAGTGGAGCTTCTCACGGGGCGCACCCATCAGATAAGGGCGCATATGGCTTATATCGGCTGTCCGCTGCTGGGGGACGGGAAGTACGGCAGTAACAAGGTCAACAGGAGCTATGGCATAAAAACTCAGGCACTATATTCATATAAGCTGAAATTTGCCTTTTCAACAGATGGGGGATTGCTCGAATATTTAAACGGCAGGGAATTTACCGTCCCAAAGGTGTGGTTTGAGGATATGTTCCTTGATAAATAATGTTAACTAAGTGTTCACAGAATGTTAGTTGTATTATTTAACAAATGACCGTATAATAAATGTTAGACTTCTAACCGATAGATGTCTAACATTTTTATTTTCTTCGGGGAGGCGATAATTTGAACGGCTCAGACGGAGCATTTACCGAAAGGGAGGAGCATATCGGAAAATATGTGAACCGCCTTTCAAAGGATATCCGTTACTCGATAAACGGGTATCTGCTGGAAAAGGGGTATTCAATGACGGGCGAGCAGTGCAGGATACTTGGATATATCAAATTCTGCAACGACAGCGGCAGCTGCGTTTTTCAGAAGGATATTGAAAACGACTTCGGCATAAAGCGTTCCTCGGTTGCAAGTATTCTTGCAAATATGGAAAAAGGGGGCTACATTATCCGTGAGGTGGATAAGTCCGACGCCCGTATAAAAAAAGTTCTTCTTACCGACGAGGGTCAGAAATTACAGACGGAGATAGGTCTTACTATCGGTATGATAGAGGAGATAATCACCCGCAATATGTCGGATAAGGAGAAAAGCGAGCTTGTCAGGCTCATACAGCTTGCAATTTCCAACATCGAGTCCTCGGGACTTCTCGGGGAGCAGTGCGGAAAGGGCAGGGAAAAATTTAAAGAAAAGGAGACTTCCGAAAAATGCTGAAAAAACTGCTGTCCTGCGTGAAGGAGTATAAAAAGTACGCAATACTTACTCCTATCGTTATGCTGGGCGAGGTCATTATGGAGGTGCTGATACCGCTGGTCATGGCGTGTATCGTGGATTACGGCATCGGCAAAAGCGATATTTCCTACACAGTTAAAATGGGTCTGCTGATGGCTCTTATGGCGATATTCTCTCTTGCCTGCGGCGCTCTGGGAGGAAAATTTGCCGCAATGGCAGGTATGGGCTTTGCCAAGAACGTAAGAAAAAAGCTTTTTGACAAGGTGCAGGATTTTTCCTTTGCAAACGTGGACAAATTCTCCACAGCCTCCCTTGTTACAAGGCTCACAACCGACGTTACCAATGTTCAGAACACATTTATGATGATAATCCGAATGGCGATACGTGCGCCATTTATGTTCCTGTTTGCGCTTATTATGGCAATTTCCATAAACGCAAAGCTTGCAACAGTGTTCCTCATTGCAATTCCCGTTCTTGGTATCGGTATGGCTATAATTACCTCCACCGCATTCCCGAGATTTGAGAAAATGCTTGCAAAGTATGACGCTCTTAACTCGAGAGTTCAGGAAAATCTTATCGGTATCAGAGTTGTAAAGGCGTTTGTACGTGAGAAGTTCGAAGGCGAGAAGTTCGTAGCTTCCGCCGATGATGTGCGTGCCGCTCAGGTAAAGGCTGAAAAGGTTGTCATTCTCGGTCAGCCCCTTATGCAGATAGCTATGTATTCCTGCATTGTGGCTGTTATCTACTTCGGCGGTAATATGGTCATCGGGGAAACCATGCTTATCGGTCAGCTTTCCAGCTTTATTACATACATCACCCAGATACTTATGTCCCTGATGATGCTCTCAATGATATTTGTTATGACCACCATTTCCATGGCTTCAATGCACAGAATTGTGGAGATATTCGACGAGGTGCCCGATATTGCCGATCACAATGCTGACCCCGCACTCCTTCCCAAGGACGGAAGCATTGTATTTGACAATGTTTCCTTTAGCTATGCAAAGGACAAGGACAAGCTCAATCTTAAAAATATCGACATAAGTATTAAATCGGGCGAGACTATCGGCGTCATAGGCGGAACGGGTTCGGCGAAATCCACTTTCGTTCAGCTTATCCCGAGACTTTACGATGTACTTGATGGCAGGATATTGGTGGGCGGCCACGATGTTAGAGATTACAAGATAGATAATCTCCGCAACGAGGTGGCAATGGTTCTCCAGAAAAATGTTCTCTTCTCGGGAACAATAAAGGACAATCTCCGCTGGGGCAATGAAAATGCCACTGACGAGGAGATGATCGAGGCTTGCAAGCAGGCTCAGGCACATGATTTTGTTATGAGCTTCCCCGATGGCTATGATACCGATCTGGGTCAGGGCGGCGTTAATGTTTCCGGCGGTCAGAAGCAGAGACTTTGTATCGCAAGAGCGCTTCTCAAAAAGCCTAAGATAGTTATTCTCGATGACTCCACCAGTGCTGTTGATACCGCTACAGATGCAAAGATACGTCACGCTTTCAGAACTGAGCTTGCGGATACCACCACAATAATCATTGCTCAGCGTATTTCCTCCGTTGCCGAGGCGGACAGGATAATCGTCCTCGATGACGGAAACATTGACGCTTTTGACACTCACGAAAATCTTCTCAAAACCAATAAGATATACCGTGAGGTCTACACCTCACAGCAGAAAGGAGCTGAGGAATAATGCCTCCACACAAGCCGCACGGACCTATGCAGAAGCCCGGCAATGCAGGAAACGCTTTCAAGAGAATACTTGGCTATGCTTCGGAATATAAGGGACTTCTGGCTCTGGTCGTTGTATTTATTATTTTCAGTTCGCTTGCCAATATTATCGGCACGTCTTTTTTGCAGGTAATTATTGACGATTATCTAACCCCCATGATAGGCAATAAGGACGAGGTACTGTTTGGTCAGTTTATCGCCACTCTTGCAAAAATGGGACTTATATATGCACTGGGCGCACTTTCCACCTTTGCCTATGCAAGGATTATGCTCACAGTCTCCACAAGGACACTTTTCAAGCTGAGAACCGACCTGTTCACTCATATGGAGACACTTCCCATCAAATACTTCGACACCCATACTCACGGCGATGTTATGAGCCGTTATACAAACGATATCGACACCATTCGTGAAATGATGTCAAACTCCATTGCAAGCTTTATTTCATCTGCTGTGACTGTGGTGGGCGTTTTCGTGATGATGGTCTACTACAGCTGGCAGCTTACACTTATCGTACTTGTAATGCTTGCCCTTCTCCTGTTCATCACAGGTAAGATAGGCAGTAAGAGCGGAAAATATTTCAAGGAGCAGCAGGCGAAGATCGGTGCGGTCAACGGCTATATCGAGGAAATGATCGACGGTCAGAAGGTAGTCAAGGTCTTTGTTCACGAGGAGAAGTCCAAGGAGGAGTTTGACAAGCTGAATACTGCTCTCTGTGAGGCTTCCACCAAGGCTAACACCTTTGCAAACATTATGGGACCCGTTAACAACAACCTCGCTCACATTCAGTACGCTATTCTTGCAGTTGCGGGAAGTATACTTGCAATTCTGGAGGTTAATTCCTTCAGCGGAGTAATTACGATAGGTACTGTTGTGGCATTCCTGCAGTTTTCAAGAAATTTCTCAATGCCCATTGCACAGGTGGCTCAGCAGTTCAATGCGGTGCTTTCAGCACTTGCGGGTGCAGAGCGAATATTCAGCCTTATTGATGAAGCTTCCGAGGTGGATGACGGCTATGTTACCCTTGTGAATGCCGAAATTAAGCCTGACGGTACAATTACCGAGAGCGACAAGCGCACAGGCGTATGGGCTTGGAAGCACCCCCACAAGGCTGACGGTACAATTACCTACACAAAGGTTGAAGGCAGAGTTGAGTTTGATGATGTTACCTTCGGCTATGAGGAGAACAAAACTGTTTTAAACGGCGTTTCCCTTTATGCAAAACCCGGTCAGAAAATTGCTTTTGTTGGTTCCACAGGCGCAGGCAAGACCACCATTACAAATCTTATCAACAGATTTTACGATGTTCCCGACGGAAAGATACGCTACGACGGCATAAACATCAACAAGATCAAAAAGGACGATCTGAGACGTTCACTGTCAATGGTTCTGCAGGACACTCATCTGTTTACGGGAACTGTAATGGAAAATATCCGGTACGGAAAGCTTGATGCCACAGACGAAGAAGTAATTGCGGCGGCAAAGCTTGCAAATGCAGACACTTTTATCAGGCACCTTCCCGAGGGCTACAACACAATGCTCACATCGGACGGTGCAAATCTTTCTCAGGGTCAGAGGCAGCTTCTGGCAATTGCACGTGCGGCGGTGGCAGACCCTCCCGTTCTTATTCTCGATGAGGCGACATCTTCCATCGACACAAGAACTGAGGCACTTATCGAAAAGGGTATGGACAGCCTTATGAAGGGACGCACGGTTTTCGTTATCGCCCACAGGCTTTCTACCGTAAGAAATTCCAACGCTATTATGGTGCTTGAACACGGAAACATCATCGAACGTGGAGATCACGACAAGCTTATTGCCGACAAGGGCAAGTATTATCAGCTTTATACGGGTATGTTTGAGCTGAGCTGATGAAATGATATAAATATACCGCTTTGCCGGATTTTTCCGATAAAGCGGTATTTTTTGTGCATATCATCTTGATTTATAGCGTGTAAATAGAAAATATTTGTTATTTGTTATAAAATACTAAAATCCTATCAAAAATATAGGAAAACCTCTTGACAAATTTGAGAAAGTGATTTATAATATAATCACAGTCAAACACTACTAAGTGAATAGGAATGGTGGAGATTATGATGATCCTTATAAATAAGCCAAGCTACGGACGAATGTGCTGTTGACCTTGTTTTATTTCTGATACGTATAAACCAAAAATAATTTTTAAGAAAAGAGGAAATTTATTATGGCACAGATCACAGATACATCAGCTTGGGGCTTTGAAACAAAGCAGCTTCACATCGGACAGGAAGAGGCAGACTCCGCAACCGACTCCAGAGCAGTTCCCATTTATCAGACCACTTCTTACGTTTTCAAAAATTCCGCTCACGCAGCCGCACGCTTCGGTCTTGCGGACGCAGGCAATATTTACGGCAGACTTACAAATTCCACTCAGGACGTTTTTGAGCGCAGAGTAGCGGCTCTTGAGGGCGGCGTTGCAGCTCTTGCGGTGGCTTCGGGCGCAGCGGCAATTGCATACACCTTCCAGAACCTTGCAGGTGCAGGAGATAATATCGTTTCTTCAAAGACCATTTACGGCGGTACATATAATCTTCTTGCTCATACCCTCCCTCAGTACGGAATTGATACTACTTTTGTGGATATTCATGATCTTGATGAAGTTAAGGCGGCTGTCAAGCCCAATACCAAGGCGATTTTTCTTGAGACTCTCGGAAATCCCAACAGCGATATCGCCGACATTGACGCTCTTGCGGAAATTGCTCACGAAAACAAGATACCCCTTGTTATCGACAGCACCTTTGCTACTCCTTATCTTATCCGTCCCATTGAACACGGCGCAGATATTGTAGTTCATTCGGCTACAAAGTTTATCGGCGGTCACGGAACAACTCTCGGCGGCGTTATCGTTGACAGCGGCAAGTTTGACTGGGAGGCAAGCGGAAAGTTCCCCTCTATTACCGAGCCTAACCCCAGCTACCACGGCATTTCATTTACAAAGGCTGTTGGCGCGGCGGCTTTCGTTACAAAGATAAGAGCTATCCTGCTCAGAGATACGGGCGCTACCATTTCTCCCTTCAATGCATTCCTGCTTCTCCAGGGACTTGAAACTCTGTCTCTCAGAGTTGAGCGTCACGTGGAGAATGCTCTCAAGGTGGTTGAGTTCCTTAAAAATCACCCTGCAGTTGAGAATGTAAATCACCCCTCTCTGCCCGATCACCCCGACCACGCTCTTTACGAGAAATATTTCCCCAACGGCGCAGGCTCTATCTTCACCTTTGAGGTAAAGGGCGGTGCAAAGGAGGCTCAGGAGTTTATCGACAGGCTGCAGATATTCTCGCTCCTTGCGAATGTTGCGGACGTTAAGTCCCTTGTTATCCACCCTGCAAGCACAACTCACTCCCAGCTCACCGAGGAGGAGCTTATCGACCAGGGTATCAAGCCCAACACTGTAAGACTTTCTATCGGTACAGAGAGCATCAAGGATATCCTTGCAGACCTGGATCAGGCTCTCAAGGGTTAATAAGAATTAAGATTTTTCCCCGACAGTTTTTTGAAAAGGACTGTCGGGGACTTTTTGCGCTGTTTTTTCGCCGCTATGCCGGTTTATTCAACTATTATTTCTTTTCTGAATTTTCTGACCTGTCTCCAAGTTATAAACAATACGATTAAAAACAATAAGATCACACTGCCAAGCTTTAAGTTTCTGTAATAGTCATAATGTATGTCAACATCGGTCGTGTTATTGCCTGTAGTGTAAAAAATATGTTCATTGCCCCAGATATCCTGATCGTAGCTTAATGTGTAATTATCGGAAGATAATTTATATTTCGGGGTTATCTGTTTGGAATACGATACATCATTAACAGCATTGCCGTTAAAATCATAAACGTATTTTATATGGCCGTTACCGGTTTGTACAACAAGATGCTCGTCAATGCTTCCTATAGCAATGCTTCCCCTAAACTTTATTGTCACTCTTTTAACAAGCTTACCTTTATCGTTATAAAACAGCAGGTCGTGTCTGTGTTCGGAATTTCTGAGTGACAAACAAACGGCAAATTTACCGTCCCCGCTTCCCGCAACTCCTGTCACATATTGCGTTTTCATAGGCAAGTATAAAAAGCCAATGACAAATACAGCGGTAAATATCATTCCGAGCCGCTCTTTTGCGGATAGATTTTTTCCCATTTTTCATCTCTCCCCGATGTCAGCTTATGCCTGTTATCTTCTTGTATCTCTCATAGCTTTCAGCCCATTCCTGCTCATTCTCGGGAAGGTAGACATTTATTTCCTCAGATCGGCGGATTATTTTCCGGGCATCCGAGATGTTTTCTATTGCACCCAGAGAAATAAGTTGTATAGCACCGTTGCCGTATGCGGTGGCTTCAACGGGTCCTGCGTTTACGGTACAGCCGCAGGAGCAGGCGGCAAGACTGCAAAGGAAGGTGTCCTTGATACCTCCGCCAACCATATAAATTTTATTGTATTTCTTTCCCGTACACTCGGAAATTTCATCGAGAGACTGTCTGTATTTTAGTGCAAGGCTCTCGTAAATGCACCGCATTACCTCTCCGAGAGTCTGAGGTATGTATTGTCCCGTTCGGGCGCAGTAGTCCTTTACTCTCTGAGGGATATCTCCCGGGGGTACAAATTCGGGGGCGGCAGGGTCTATGAAGCATTTGAATGGCTCGCTTTCACGTGCCATTTGCTCAAGGTCGGCAAAGGAATATTCCTGACCCTGTTTTCTGAGAAATCGCCTTGTTTCCTGTATGAACCACAGCCCGATGATGTTTTTGAGGAAGGTGGTCTTTCCGCCGAAGCCCGTTTCATTGGTGATGTTGTATTTAGCGGACATGGGAGTGAGGACGGGGCTGTCCGTTTCCGTGCCGAAAAGCGACCAGGTGCCGCAGGAGATGAAGATGAAATCCTCCTCCTCGGCAGGGACTGCGGCGGCGGCACACTGAGTATCGTGACCGCAGACTGCAGTTACGGGACATACGGGAACGCACAGCTCCTCGGAAAGCTCTTCTGTGAGCATACCTGCCTGTGTTCCCGAGGGGATTATTTCGGGGAATATGCTTCGGGGCAGCCCGAGAGCGGTTATCACCTTGTCAGACCAGTCCTTTGTTTTTGCGTCAAGAAGCCCTGTGGTGGAGGCTATAGACAGCTCGCTGTGAAGTTCGCCTGTGAGGAGAAAATTAAACAGGTCGGGGGTCAACAGTATTTTTTCGGTGCGGCTCAGCAGCTCTTCTTTGTAAAGCTTTAATGACAGCAGCTGGAATGCTGTGTTTATTTCCATTATCTCTATTCCCGTAACGGAGTAAAGCTCCTCGGGGGATATTTTTTCAAAGGCTTTGGGCAGTATTCCGCTTGTACGGCGGTCACGGTAGTTTACTGGATTTTCAAGCAGCGCTCCGTCATTGCCCATAAGACCGAAATCTACTCCCCAGGTGTCTATGCCTATGCTCTCAAAGCCCCCTGCGGCATTTGCCTTGATAATGCCCTGCTTTATTTCGTGAAAAAGTCTCAGGATATCCCAGTAAAATGTGCCGTGTACCATTACGGGGTCGTTGGAGAAGCGGTGTACCTCCTCCATTGAGAGCCTGCCGTTTTCAAGGGAGCAGAGCATTGCCCGTCCGCTTGAGGCTCCGAAATCAAACACCAGCACGCTTCTTTTTTTGTCGGGCATAAACTTTCCGCCTTTCTGTTACTTCACTACGCCTTTTTTGAGAATGATGTTTGCGTAAATGGCTTCCTCGCCTGTTGCCACAACGGCATAGGCATTTTTCGCACGCTCGTAGAAGGCAAAGCGCTCGATCATATCTATCTTGCAGTTTTCGGGCTCATATTTGTTTATTATCGACTTGTACTCCTCCCAGATGGTGGGAACAACGGGATCACCGGGGACTACCTCCATAAGCATTACGGGCTTTTCGGTGTATGTGTCCAAGGGGAAAAGCTGCATTATTGCGTCAAGCAGCTCGGGAACGCCGTGTCCGTCACAGCGGATAACTCTTTTGCCATAAGTCTCGGCAGGAAAATTTCCGTCTCCGATAACAAGCTCGTCGCCGTGACCCATTTCCATAAGTGTCTTGATAAGCTCGGGGGAAATTATTTTCGGTATGTTTTTAAGCATTGGTAAAACCTCCTTATTTGTTGTTTACGTAAATTACTCTGCCCTCTTTTCTGGGCTTTGCTTCGGGATATGGCTTGTCGGAATAGCCGAGAATGCAGTTGCCTATGCCCTTGTATTTCTCATCAATTCCCCATTTTTTCATAAGGGCTTTTCCTTCTTCTGTCTCGAATACTTCTCTTGCTCGGTGTATCCAGCAGGAGTCAACGCCAAGGGAATGAGCGGCGTTCAGGAGATTTCCCATTACAAGAGAGCCGTCCTCCATATAGGTGTGGACTGTGCTGTCGGCAAAGACGATTATCACTGTGCCTGCCCCGTAAAAGGGGTCTGTGCTGCTGTTCATTACGGCGGCGTTAAGCATTGACAGGTCAGCGATAAGGTCTTTATTTCGCACTGCCACCATTATTGTAGGCTGCCTGTCCATACCGCTGGGTGCGTATTTTCCGGCGGTGAGTATTTCCTCAAGCACATCGTCGGGGACAGGTCTGCCGTCATAGGAACGGACACTTCTGCGTTTGGTGAGACATTTTATTACTTCGTTCACTTAAATTACTTCCTTTCGGTAAATATCAGTTTATGACGATAACATCGTCGGTCTGTTCGGTGAGGGAGATGTCGGATATGGTTAGGTCAACGCCTGCTTTATCCGCCATTTTATGGGCTTTGGCGATTATCCGCACCTTGTTTTTTTCAAAGGCTTTGAGTATCATTTCGTCCTGCTTTTCCTTGGGGATAAATTTGAGAAAATTTTCAAGCACCCCCGGCGTTTCGGCGGCATTTTTTACCATATCGGGAATGGGCAGATCCTCCTTTTTGATGTAGGGGAGCAGTGCCCGTATAGCCTGGGGATAGTTTAACTCGTCGATATCTATTTTCAGTTCAAATTTCATTCGGATGTCCTTTCTGTTTGTGAAATTGAGTAGGGGTAAATGTGTGAAAACAGCCTGCCTGCGTATTTATTCATCATTTCTATATAATCATCGGGGTCAAGGTGTTCCGATGTACCCATTACGTCGTAGGTCACGCCGCCTTCGGTTATCTGACAGTCAACGGGTCGCAGACCATTATGCATATAGAAATTTCTGCGCTTTACACGTTCATCGTAATTGGGTGCGGCTTCATCGAGAGTTTCAAGTGCTAAAAACAGCTGCTGACCGTCATACATACGCCTGAGAGTTCGGATAATTGCCGAGCCGAAGCCCTTGCCTCTTTCGGTCTCCGAGACGGCAAGATAAAACAGGTATGAAAGCTTGCCCATGGAAATGATGTAGGCAAGACCTATCCATTTTCCATTGGCATATATGCCCCAGAAGTCCACGTCTTCTCTGCCTGTTTTTGACATAAGAAGGAAAAAGGGAGGGCGTTCCTCGGGGGGAAAGGCGTTAAGATAAAGCTCCTTGATCTGTTTATATTCGGGAAGCGAGGATTTAACTCGTTTCAGGGTAATTCGCATTTTTGTTATCATTCCTTTTTTATGATTTTTGCTACGACGATGAAATTTTTATCTGTTCATCGTCGTAGGAAATATCACAAAAAAACATTACAAGGGCGCTCTGCGGTGAACGCCCCTGTTTTGTTTTGTAAGTTATTATCAGATGAGAGATCTGTAAAGCTCGGCGATCTCCTCAACAGAGGTCTCTCTGGGATTTCCGGGACGGCAGGCATCATCGTATGCCGACTGGGAAAGGAAGGGGATATCCTCTGCCTTTACGATGTCCTTCAGATCTTCGGGAATTCCAACGTCCTTTGCAAGCTGCTTAACTGCGTCAATAGCTGCCTTGCGGTACTCCTCCTGAGACATATCATCAACGCCCTTGACGCCCATTGCTCTTGCTATCTCACGATATTTTTCCCCTGTTGCGGGAGCGTTATACTCCATTACAGTGGGGAGGATTATTGCGTTTGCAATGCCGTGAGGTGTGTCATAGAGCGCACCGAGAGGGTGAGCCATTGAGTGAACAATGCCAAGTCCCACATTTGAGAAGCCCATTCCTGCGATGTACTGTCCGAGAGCCATATCGGTTCTGCCCTCGGGGGTATTTGCTACGGCATTTCTTAGACTTCTGCCGATAATTTCAATTGCCTTTAAGTGGAACATATCCGAAAGCTCCCATGCGCCTGCGGTTATGTAGCCCTCAATGGCGTGGGTAAGAGCGTCCATACCTGTTGCGGCGGTCAGTCCCTTGGGCATTGAGGACATCATATCGGGGTCAACAAATGCAACCACGGGGATATCGTGGGGGTCAACGCACACCATTTTTCTGTTCTTCTGAACATCGGTGATAACGTAGTTGATGGTTACCTCTGCGGCTGTTCCTGCGGTGGTGGGTACGGCGAGGATAGGCACGCACTTGTTCTTGGTGTCTGCAACGCCCTCGAGGCTTCTTACATCGGCAAATTCGGGGTTATTGATGATTATGCCCACAGCCTTTGCGGTGTCCATTGAGGAGCCGCCGCCGATGGCAATGAGATAATCAGCACCTGCTGCCTTGAATGCGGCAACGCCTGACTGAACATTTTCGATTGATGGGTTGGGCTTTATTTCCGAGAATATCTCGTAGGCAAGCCCTGCATTGTCAAGCACATCTGTTACCTTCTTTGTAACTCCGAACTTGATAAGGTCGGGGTCGGAGCATACGAGAGCCTTTTTAAAGCCTCTGCCCTTTGCTTCGTCTGCAATGGCTGCAATTGCGCCCGAGCCATGATAAGAGGTCTCATTGAGGATAAATCTGTTTGCCATAATTTACCAACTCCTTTATATTTTTGCAGATAGATCTGCATTGGTTACTTGATGTATCCGACTTAACGGGAAAGCATATTTTTGCAGTATTCGGCAGTAAGCTCTTCGGCTGATTTTCCGCCGCAGAATTGTCCGTATTGTCCCGAATTCGGTTCGTTGTCTGTAAGCAGCTTTAATGCCTGCCTGTAGTCTTTGTTAAGATAAATATGAGCGATGGCTTTTGTGAGAGTGTGTATATTATAGCCTTCTGTATCGTCAAGTATTACCGATACATCGGTAAGGCGTTTATTATTATCGTTTATAAGCTCCGAAAATTTTTCGGAAAGAAGCTTTGCTGCTTCTGCCGCCGTGTCATTGTCGTCTTTATCTTCTGACAAGGGATACGAAGCAGACGAATAATGGATATCCTTTATTGTAAACGCTCCTCGGAAATGAAATGTTTTTGGCTGGGACAGCATTTCCTTCATATCCATTTCCTGTGTAGACCAAAAAGTCTCGTTAAGTATCCAAGGCTTAATAAAAAACGTTAAACTTGCAGAAAGCTTTCCCGATGATTGTGAATAGAAGATATCAGGAAAGGCATAATATACAAAATCTCCTTCAAAACGGTAAAGCGTATCGTATGAATATTTAAGACCGTCTTTTTTACAGCGCTGTTTAAGCTCGTTTGTCAGAAGCTTTTTTAAGCTTTTGAGTTTTTTGGACTGTTCACGTGTCATAGCATTTTGCTCCTTGTATCACAGCTTTACAGCGGCTTTTTGCGGTGTGTGAAAATATCCTCGTAATCGCCGCTTGTGGGAGGAGGCTTTATATCGTCCATACGGGTGCTTTCGGGGTTCTTTTTTGCCCTCTTCATACGGGAGGCAAATTCTTCACCCGAGGTTCGGCGCTGAGACTTATGCATATAGATCTCAGCATTAAAGCCCGGATATCCGAACTGCCCTTTGAGTAATGACAGCACCTTGTACTGCCGCATACAAAAAAACTGGGGGAGAGCAAAAAGCAACAGAAACGGAACTCCCATCATAAAGCTTTTCTGAGTTATCATTACAAGCAGCACACGTGTGAGAAATACGGCAAGCGCGTAAACAGTCCATTTTTCACGCTTGCAGGAGGAAAACACGCTGAATATCACCGACACCGGGGCGAGCAGGCTTTCAAGGAGAGATAAGATATCTCCGTTGCCGAGATACAGCGGTATGCCTATCATATCGTACAGGGTAACGGCAGCATTTATGATAACACAAAGAAAGCCTGATGCATAAAACAGCTTGTCTATGCGTTCCATAAGGTGCTGATTGCGGTTCATCTGTGCGATAAGCTCCCTTTCGTCCATCGGCGTCCTCCATCTGATATGTTACTTGTCTCCGTAGGGATATTTCTTATATCCCGGGTGCTTGCCCGTTACCTTGTAATTTTCACGCATACTGCAGAGACGGTCGATATTTTCACGGGAAATTTCTCTTTCGCCGCCGAGTAAGTGGGCTGTGAGGGATATCTTGGCGAAAAGCTCCAGAGTTTCCATTCGGTAGTAGGCGGTGAGCAGGTCTGCGCCAACAGTAAGTGCCCCATGATTTTGCAGAAGCATTACATCGTGCTCCTTGAGGTAGGGGGCGATGGCTTCGGGTACCTCATATGTAGAGGGTGTGCCGTAGGGGGTAACGGGAACGCTGCCTACGGCGATGACCGCTTCTATCATTGTGTAGCCGTCAAGGGCTTTGTTTGCAACTGCATAGCCTGTGGCGGTAGGGGGGTGGGCGTGAACAACTCCGCCTACGTCCTCACGCTCTTTGTAGCAGCGGAGATGCATTTTTATCTCTGAGGAGGGGCGGTAGCCGTTTTCAGCTTCGATAACATTGCCCTCACCGTCAATTCTCACTATCTTTTCGGGGGTGATGAAGCTTTTGGATATGCCTGTGGGGGTTGCAAGAAATGTACCGTCGTCAAGCCTTACGGATACGTTTCCGTCATTTGCTGCGACCCAGCCCAGCTGCCACATTTTATGGCAGACATCGCACATCTGCTCTTTTACTTCGTTAATATTCATAAGATTAAAATCCTTTCAAGGAAATATTTATGTTTATATTATACAACATTTATTACTGTATGTCTATATTTTTATGTAAATTTTAGCTTAAAAAATGAAAACGTTTTTTTGGTGATTATAAACAACTGTTGGGAACGGGTGATGATATGATGAAAATTGACAGAAAGCTGTTGCAATTTATTAACCAAAGTGGTATAATATTTATTTGCAGGAAAAAATTTCGCCATATGGCTTATATATGAAAGGAATGTTAAAGATGGCTAATTCAAAAAAGCTGGTTCCCATTACTCTGCTGACGGGTTATCTCGGTGCAGGAAAGACTACTCTTATCAATCATGTGCTTAATAATCAGGAGGGTTACAAGTGTGCTGTTATCGTTAACGACATCGGCGAGGTGAATATTGACGCCGAGCTTATCCAGAAGGGCGGCACGGTAACTCAGAAGGACGATAATCTTGTTCCGCTGTCTAACGGCTGTATCTGCTGCACTCTGAAGGTTGACCTGATGAATCAGATAACCGAACTTATCAAGACAGGGAAGTTTGACTATATTCTCATTGAGGCAAGCGGTATTTGTGAGCCTCTGCCCATTGCTCAGTCCATTTCCGTTCTTGAGGGCAAGGCTGACAGGAAGTATCCGCCTATCTGCCGCCTTGACAACATCGTTACCGTTGTGGATGCTCTGAGAATGGCTACGGAGTTCGGCTGCGGCGATAATCTGCTCAAGGATAATATCGACGAGGAGGACATCGAAAATCTTCTTATCCAGCAGATTGAATTCTGCTCCACCATTATCCTAAACAAGGTGGACAAGGTGGACAGCGAACAGCTTGGCAGGGTCAAGGCTATGATAAAGGTTTTGCAGCCTAAGGCGAGAATTATTGAGGCAAGCTTCGGCAAGGTGGCTGTTTCGGATATTCTTGATACGGGAGTTTATGATTTCGAGGAGGCTGTTACCTCTGCAGGCTGGGCTAAGGCTTTTGAGGAGGCAGGCAAGGAGGACAGCGAGGAACACGAGCATCATCACCACCATCACGATGACGATGATGACCATGATGAGCATGAACATCATCATCACGAGCATGGTGAGCATTGTCACTGCGGTTACTGCCACAATGACGAGGAGGGCGAGGCTGAGGAATACGGCATCGGCACCTTTGTTTACCGCCGCCGCCGTCCATTCAACAAGGACAGGCTCCAGGAATGGGTGGGCAACTGGCCTAAGAGCGTTATCCGCTGCAAGGGTATGCTTTGGTTCTCCGATGACCCCGAGAACGCTTTCGTGTTTGAGCAGGCAGGTGTGCAGATAACCGCTACAGGCTCGGGCAAATGGTTTGCCGCTGCTCCCGAAAAGGAGAGAAAGCGCCTTTTAAAGCAGTATCCCGAGATCGCTGCCGATTGGGACGAGAAGTACGGCGACAGGGAGATAAAGCTTGTTTTCATCGGTCAGAAGATGGACAAGCAGGCTATTTGTGACAGCCTTGACAAGTGCCTTGATGACTGATAGGTAATTTTTTTCCCCGATATGTTTCGGAATGACCGTGAGCATATCGGGGTATTTTTTGATAATATTGACGACACAAATGTTTGAAGTTTGTGCAGGTATACGAAAATGGAATTTATGTTTCAAATGTGCTTGACAAATTGGAATAAATGTGCTATAATTGATTTAGTCTTCCGAATAGGTGAAAACTGCTCCCTCGTATGCTCCGCTCATTTCCTTCGGAACGACTGCCACTCCTTCGGTGCTTTCACTTTGGCGGTAAATTAGGCTGTCACCGTCAATATCAAAAACGTATCTTCCGTTGTCCGAGGCATTTATGATAAGCTTGGTGAGGTCTGCGTTCAGCTCGGCTGTTCCGATACACAGAAAGCTTGAGAGAGGGGAGAATATTATTGTGGCATTGCCGAGCGGAGAGATGGTGACGCTGTTAAGCGAAGTATCGGCATGGCGGTATGTTCCGAAATGAAGCTTGCTTTGGGCTTGATCGTTAACGGCGGGGCTGTTTTCGGGGAAGGGGACAAATTCCGAATAGCCATAGGCGGTATGACGGACGATTTTTATGAGGGAAAGGTCAAAGGTGTTTGGATTGGCAGCAAGATAAACAAAGTTTTTGGGGTCGTTGTCATAATAAAAAATTTGGTTGTCAAGGGGACGGGGAGCATTTTCGGAAAAATCATAGTAGCTGTAGGCTCTGACTTTTCGGGTGTCCTCGGGTATTTCGTCAGTGTAATTCAAGGTATTTGTTTCAAGGTCAATGATATAATTTGTGTAGTGATTTGACATTGCACCGCCAACACTGCACCATAATCGGAGCTGTCCGTTTTCATCGGTGAATGCACCTGTTGATATTCCGTTCCAGCTTGGTGCGCCGAACTCAAAGGGAAATTCGTCTTTATATGCGGCAAAGGTGGAGCCGATGTCCGCTGCCCACAGTACTGCATTATCATTGCAGAGATACAAGCCGTTCATTCTGTCGGTGAATACGGTGTTGAACTCATTGGCATAAAGGAGATGTGGAAATTCCGAGCCGAAATAGATGCTTTGGAGAAATTCGGGGGAGGCGGGTATAATGGGAATGGTGAGTGGGATATTTTCAAGTTTGATGGCTGCGTTATTATAGGTAAGGTCAGCAAGCTCCTTGAGGGCTTTATAGCTTTCTTCGGGAAGTGAGTAGTTATATCCGATGTTAGTAGTCGTTATTGAAACGGAATAGATGGGGTCTCCGTTTGTATTTTTCGCGGGGGCAAAAGCGTATTGTCCGAAGGCGTGGGGGCGATCCTTCGGGGCAAGGCGAAGTTCAAATTCGGAGGGGACATACTCGTAAAGCTCAGTGGGGGTAAATTCGGTTTCGGATATTATTTTTAGTGCGGCGATATTGTTTTCATCGGAAAAGCGGTACTGCTGTCCGCTTTTGGTTACAAGAGAGAGGACGGTCTGCTCATCGGCGGATATTTTGCTAAGAGGGTTAAAACCGGACTGCTGTTCGGTGACGATATTATCATTATCGGGACTTTCGGGTGCTTTGTCGGAGGAGAGGACTATAACGGCAATCAGTACGGCGAGGGTGCAGGGGAGCATTACCCAGAGCGCGGGCTTTTTGAATTTCAGAACGTTTTTTATTCTGCGCTTTGTGCCGCTTTCGGAAAAGCCTGCGGTAAAGGCAGCGGCTTTTTTTGGTGCGGCTTCAAGGAGAGCTTCGGAATATTCCGCCTTTTCGCTTTTGTTCATTTTTCCTGTTACCGCTTCGTCGCAGGACATTTCCATATCATGCTCGCACAGCCTGAAGCTGAGCCACACTACGGGGTTGAACCAATGTATGCAGAGGGCAAGGTACATTACAAGCTTGGTGATGTGGTCAAGGCGTTTGATATGGTATTTTTCGTGGAGTATAACAAGCTCACGACGGTTTCTCGAAATGCTTTCGGGGAGGTAGATACGGGGCGGCAGGATACCGAAAATGAATGGGGTGGATATTTTGTCCGAGGTATAGATATTCAGCTCGTCGGGGTGGGAATTTTTCAGAGTTTTTCTCATTCGGAGATATGAATATATCCAGCGGAAGGTCATAATTATTACGCCCGAAAGCCATATTACCGAACATATTTCAAGAACGGTTTTGGGGGCTTTGTATTCGGGTATGGTCTCGTTTGTATAAACGGAAATTTCTGCCGGTGATTCGATTCCTGCGGATAGGGGGGCGGCACTGTTCATGTTTTTATCGTATGTATAGGGCTCGGTTCGGATCGTTACGGGAGTTATGGGATTTAGTTCCGAGGTGGGGAGAGGCAGGGAAAATGGTATGAGAAGCCTTACAAAAACTGCTGTCCAGAGGATATAGGAGAATATTTTCGGGGCAGGCTTCAACACAAGGCGCAGGACGAGGACTGCTGCGGCTGTTAGTATAGCGGTGGCGCTCATACCGAGTATTTTCAGAAACAGCTCGGTCATTTGAGATCTCCTTTCGGTAATCGTCTATCATTTGCTGAATTTCGTCAAGCTCCTTTTTACTGAGGGATTTTCTTTCCGCAAAGGAGGCGATGAAGCGGGGAAGTGAGCCGCCGTAGCTTTCTCTGATAAGCTCTTCTCCTTTTTTTGCGGCAAGCTCGTCCTTTGTGATAAGTGCGGTGACTTTGCCGTTTTCGTTTTTGAAAAGTCCTTTTTCGCAAAGTCGGCGGAGCATTGTATAGGTGGTGGATTTCTTCCAGTTAAGCTCTTTTTCGCAGAGCTTTACAAGTTCTCCCGAGGGGATATTTTCGTTTTTCCAGATTATTTCCGCGAATTTTGCTTCCATTTCGCCAAGCTTTATTTCGGACATTTTTCTTCATCTCATTTCTTTGGGTTGGTTTAATTTTATTAAACTTGTTATTATAGTTTAACATAATTAAATCTGTTTGTCAAGGGGGTGAGGGGATTTATTTGATTATTTTTTATATCATCACAATGGTATGTTCTGTTTGAAATAAACACAAATTCTCTTAAATGTGACAGTCTGTATTTTTCGGAATATAATGATAAATGAGCAGATATGCTCGCTATCATTTATATACGAAAGGAGCAGACTATGAACGATAATTCATACTCCAAATGCTCTGCCGAGGGACTGACCGTTTCGAGAGGCCGCTTTCCCGAGGACACTCCGCTTGCAATGGCATATGTTCCCTATCAGAGCTGGGAAGAGACATATGCGGAAAATGTGGCTCTGGCAAAGGGTACCATATTCCCAAGGCTTGACTTCCCGTTTTTAGGCAAGGAAGGGGTGAAGAGATATGGAAAATAAAAGAAGGCAGCTTCTTTATGCGGTGCAGATGTACGACTTCTATCTGTATGAGCTGCAGCTTTATCTCGACACTCACCCCACCTGTCCCAATGGTCTTCAGGCTTTCAGAAAATACAAGGAGCTGAGAGACAGGGCGGCGGCGGCTTACGCTAATTTATTCGGTCCTATTTCGCCTATGCAGTCGGACTGCGACAAGGTTTTTGATTGGGTCAAGGGTCCCTGGCCCTGGGAAAAGGAGGCTAACTGAGTATGTGGGTTTACGAAAAACGTCTTCAATATCCCGTTAACATTAAAAATCCAAATCCTGCTCTTGCTAAGATTATCGTTGAGCAGCTTGGCGGCGCTGACGGCGAGCTGGCAGCTTCTCAGAGATATCTCAGTCAGAGATATACTGCGCCCTATGCTCAGGTGCAGGGTATTCTTACTGATGTGGGTACGGAAGAATGTGAACCACCAAAGTATAAGTGATATAATGTCCCTTTCAAAATCAAAATCCCCGCCGATCCAAACGGACCGGCGGGGAAAACTGTTATATATCAGAACTTATTCAATCCCGACCGCTTTATCATCGCAGGGAAATCCTTATAGCAGTAATCCATATCCACATCACCGGAAATACCTCCGACCTTGCCCTTCCAGGAATACTGCCATATACCGATATTATTCTCGGGTACACACTTAGGAAAAACATTTTCCACACGTGCGACCCAGGCAGTGTATCTCTTGGGGATATCAGCCGTCAGCTTGTCCTTGAAGAACGTGTCATAGCTGTAAATGCCTGCCCAAGCACCGCCAATTTCCAGCCTGTCACAAAATGCCTTGACCATCTCGGTGCAGACAGCTCGGGAAAGCTTGCCCTGCTCTTCAAAATCACCATATACAGGAAGCTCGAAATTCTTACCTTTGAGCAGTTCAAGCATAAACTCGGCTTCCTTGACCGCTCCGATAGCATCCTTGGCATAGCTGTAGTGGTATGCACCCACATAAAGCCCCACCGCCTTAGCCTTTGTGTAATACTCCTCAAAACGTCTGTCAACCTGCTTAGGTGACTTCACGCCGAAGCCTGTCCTGATTATAACGCCGTCAATGCCCGATGCCTTGACCTTAGCGAAATCGACATCTCCGTTCCACTTGGAGAGGTCTATTACCTTGAGCTTGATATCAGCCATTGCTTTCACCTGCTTTCTTTGCAATTTCGGCAGAATGCTCGGTACGGAATGCGGCAGCTTCTTCTACCGTCATCTCGCATTCCTCCGCCACCTGTTCATCGGTGAACCCGTAAGCCATAGCCTTTACGATTTCGTTGATTTCTGCGTTGCTCATAGTTAATTATTCTCCTTATCATTATTGCTTTTCAGCTGCTCAAGCACATCTTTAAGTTTTTTTGACAGTGGAACGCCAAGATTACCCATATTTTCAAGCAGAGAAACGCCCTCGTTTCCGATATAATACAGCGCAATTGCTGTTCTGAAAATATCGCCCGTGTGCATAACATAAACGTCCACAAAATGCGCCACGCCCACAAGGGCAATGATACACACCTTACGAACAAGACCCCAGAAGCCCACCTCCGAGGACAATTTTTTCTGCTTGATGGCGACTGCAACGCCCGTTATGTAATCAATGCTGATGAACGCCAACAGCGCATACATGATCCCGTCCATACCGCCTAAAAATCCCGATACAGCGGTAATAATGCCGCCGAAAATCAGCTTCATAAATTCTGTAAACCTGTCCATATTAAACCTCCAATTCTTTTCTGACCTGTTCCCGCCATCTTTCGGGAACATCGTCAATCGTCATTTTGCCGCATTTGACCTGATAAACGAAAATCTTAACCACCCATCATCACCTCCGCCAGTTCCGCAATTGCCGCCGCAAGTTCGGCATTTGAAGGCGGTGCAGGCTCGGGGACGGGCATATCCGCCGCCATTTCATCAGCAGAACGTTCGCAGACAGCACCGTTTTCGAATTTATAACGATAAACGCCGTTTTCGTCCATAACAGGCTTCGGGAAATAATTTCCCTGAGCATGGGCGAATTTATCCCCGTCACCGCTGTCAATTTCTGTCCACCCCGAAAAATCGGAAATGAAAATTTCAGAATTAACAGCAGTTATCCGATTTTTGCTGTCGATTTTAATAAAAACACGCATATATATTCCC
>JAGAJF010000133.1 GCA_017829005.1 Oscillospiraceae bacterium
AGGGATTGATTACAATGATCACGAAAGGCTATCACGATCTGAATATTTGATAATTAAATCAAGGGAGTGAGTCCGACAAGTAATTAAGCTTTACCGCGAATTGCCGAAAGGCAGCGGCAGGAATTGAAATTATTCCGAAAGGGATTGATTACAATGATCACGAAAGGCTATCACGATCTGAACATTTGATAATTAAATCAAGGGAGTGAGTCCGACAGGTAATTAAGCTTTACCGCAGATTGCCGAAAGGCAGCGGCAGGACTTAAAAATATATTCCGAAGGGAATTGATTTTATATGATTTGGACACGCCTTACCGAATATTAAAAATATGGGAGTGAGTCCGATGGCATGATGGGTGCCTGTGTCCGAAAGGGCATACAGTTGTATAAAATTCTTATGATATGGAGATCGGTCCGATGGAAAAGTAATTTTTCTTCACTTATCAAAAATCTGTAGATATGGAGTGTTTCCGATGGCACGTTAAAAATGCCCGAATACCAAAATCTTATGATATGGAGATCAGTCCGATGGAAAGTTAAGTTCTGATTTTATCTTCAAAATTTTAAGATCCGGAGTGAGTCCAATGGAGCGCTGAAACGTATCCGCATATAAATGCTTTATATAGATAGGCTTTTCGATGTACTGTACTACTGTAATGAAATGAGTGATGATATATGAAGATTATCACAGCACGCAGAATGAACGCTATGTTTTGAACTACAGGGAGTGAGACCGCCTAACTATTTAAATTAAATATCGGAAATTTAAGAAGTCCTGTAATGTCTTGCGGGGCTTCTTTTTTATGCTTTCGGTAATCGTTTTGTAACCTTTTTGCGCGCTCTGAATGTAAATGCAGGCAAATTTGTATAAATTTACCAAAAAGAGGTCTGTGATTTTTCTGTTTTAGGAGCCGCCGCTCATTGACTTTATTAAGAAAAATATGATATAATATTATCAATATGGACTGATAATTTTCTGCGGTCTGAGCGCCGTGACTATCAGACTGCGTTTGTTAAATACACCGCATCGGGACTTTGTGCGGAATAATCACAGGAGGTTTATAATGGAACAACAGACTTATGATTTTGCGAGCTATTCTTCGTTTCGGGAAACTGTCAATGACCTGACTGACTCCCTTGAGCAGCTCAAAGAGTATGCGGCTTCCCTCAATCTCGAAAATACCGCCCGCTCCATCGGGGACATTATCGAAAAATCAGCAGGCGACCACTTTGACGTCGCTATCGTGGGCGAGTTCAAAAGAGGAAAAAGTACCCTTATCAACGCCCTTCTGGGTCAGGAGGTGCTGCCTGCGGACGTTCTTCCCGCAACGGCTACTCTGAACCGTGTTACATACAGCAAGGACCCTTATGTAGTTGTTGAATATAAAGACGGCTCCAGCGAAAAGGTGGATATCAACCATCTTGCGGATTATGTCACAAAGCTCTCTTACGAATCGGAAAAGAAGGCGGAGACCGTTAAGGAAGCCACCGTTTATTATGATACCGACTTCTGCAAAAATCACGTTGACATCATAGACACTCCGGGTCTGAACGATGACGAGCAGATGACCAATGTAACTATGTCTATCCTTCCCGAGATAGACGCTGCCGTTTTCGTTATCAGTGCAAATTCACCCTTTTCACAGTTTGAAAAGGAATTTCTTGAAAATAAGATGCTCACCAGCGACCTGGGTCGTATCATCTTCGCTGTAAACTGCTTCGGCACCTTCTCCAAGGAGGACGAGGACAGGATAGTCGAGACCGTTGAAAAGCGCATTTGCAGCTATGTAATGGATAAGGCTAAGAAGGTAATGGGCGAAAATTCCAAGGAATTTGCCGTTTACAAGCGAAAGATAGGCAAGCCCAAGGTAATCGGCGTTTACGCCAAGAAAGCCCTTATCGCAAAGGAAAACAAGGACGAACAGATGCTCCTTGAGAGTAATTTCCCCACCTTCGAAAGCGTTCTTGAAACAATGCTCACCAAGGAAAGAGGCTCCATCACTCTCCAGATCCTTGCAAACAAGATAATAAGCTCAGGCTCCGAAATAATCAACTCCATCGTTATCCACGAGAACGCTCTCGTTATGGAGACAGATGAGTTTATGGAAAAGTATCAGCTCGCAATCGAGGAGATCGAGGAGATACGTACCAAAAAGCGTGAGGAGTTTGTCCGCATAAACAACGCTGCCAACAAGGTATTTGAACAGCTGCAGCCTATCCTTGACGATTACTGGGTAAAGATCGAGGAGACCGCTATGCAGGTGATCGACGATTACCAGATGGCAGGAGAGGATCTCAAGCGCGAAAAGCTCAAGATAGTTTACGAGAAGCTCACTCAGAAGATAAAGGAAAATATCGAGAACAAGGCTCAGCTCATCTGTGAGCAGATCCAGAACGATATCAACGTCGGTCTCTCCGAGGAGGCTGTACGTCTCCAGTCCTTCCAGGACGAATTCTTCGAGTCTTTAAACCGTATCCAGGAGCTGTTCTCCGTTCCCGCAAAGCATAACCGTAACGGCGGTGTTGCCGACAGCATTATCGGCTCGGTTATCGGCACAGGCGGTATCGGCGGACTGTTCATCGGTTTCAGAGAGGCAGGCGTGAAGGGCGCACTTCTGGGTGGTCTTACGGGTCTTACCACATGGCTTGCCACCTCCTTCCTTCTGGTTACCACCGTTGTGGGCGGCGCATTCCTTACCCCCGCAGGTATCTGCATTATGGCTCTTGCGGGCTTTGCAGGCACATTTACGGGCAAATTCGCCGTTGACAAGTTCCTTGTTCAGGAGCGTATCGACAAGTTCAAGGTGAATATGAAAGCCACCGTCAAGAAGCAGTTCCACGAAATGAAGATCAATTCCGACTTCACCGAGTCTGTACGTCAGCAGGTATACAACTCCTTCTCGGGACTTAAAGCCCAGATCGAGCAGGAAACAGAAATTATCCTGAAGGATACCCAGAAAACTCTCGATGACCTAAACGATGTAAAGCAGCAGAAGAAGGTCATGTCCGACAACGAGAAGATCAGGCTCCAGAGCATTGCCGAGAACGTGGGCGGTATGCTTGCGGACACCTATAATCTCCACAGGGCTCTCACAGAGATCCTGTCCGATGATGAAGAATAAGGGGAGGGCAGGCAATGACAGATTCTTACAATCCTCTTATGGAAATAAACACGTCCTTCTGCGACTATCTGGTTGAGCGCACACGCTCCTATCAGGAGCACGTGGTAGGCGGCACCCTTGACTATGCATTTGACGCGGATTTTGCAATGCGCCAGAAGATAGGCGGCATCTCGGGCTGGTCAAGACTTTATAAGGCTATCGTCAGCAACGATATCCCCGGGCGCTTCAAGAGATATTTCCAGAGCAGCGACAGCGCAGGCTCTATGCAGTATGCCAAGGCGTACGAGGCTGCAAAAAAATGCAGCGAGAGACTGCAGATAAGTCTCCCCGTTGTTCTCGTAAGAAAAGCGGGAGAGGTCCCAGAAATAATGTCTATGGCAGGCGAGGGCATTGAGCCTTGTATCGTTATGACCAGCGATATTGCCGAGCATTTTTCCGCCGATGAGCTTCGCTTCCTTGTGGGCTGTGAATGCGGCAGGCTCCAGAACAGACATTCAGCCTTCAACTATGCCTTCACCTATCCCGGAATAAGCAGGGGAGATACCTCCTCAGACGCCGAGAACGGCGGCAAAAGCAATGTAAGAGAGCTTAACTATGTTCTCAACAAGTGGATCATCTCGGGAGATATCACCGCCGACAGAGCGGGCATAATCTGCCTTGACAATCCCTCGGATTTTCCGCAGATATACGCTTCAATAAGGAAAAAAGGCGTTCCCGACTCCTTTGGGAATGTGAACAAGGATATTGACATAGACGCAATACTGAAGCACTATGAAGCCCTCCACATAACTCCCGTCAGGGACCTTAATATGGACGGCTGCTCTCCCGATGAACGCCGTATTGCAGCTGCTATGGAATTTATCGGCTGCGAGATCCTTTACATCTGGCGTCCCGACCTGTCCTCTCCGTCAGGTCACGTGGGCAGCAAGCAGTC
>JAGAJF010000134.1 GCA_017829005.1 Oscillospiraceae bacterium
AAGAAAGCTGAGAGACGGAGAGACCGCCGAAAACTTTGATACTACCAAATTCAGCAAAAATCCCAATCCGAAATGGCCCGCCATCTACTATAAATATAACGGCGGTACATATATAGACGAGTGATCGTCACAGGAGATCTGCACTTGTCCTAAATAAAGAGAGAAAAACAAACGAGAAAGGATAATACTATGAAACTGAGAGCTGTTCTCAACGGCATTGCGGCACTATGCGCCATAGGAGTGTTCTATACATTCGCATTCTGTATGGTGGACGATGCCAGCGATTCTGAGATATCCAAGGAATATTACTTTAACACCGCAACCGAACCCACCGAAGAGGAAACAGAGGCTTCTGTTTTGAAAGAAGAGGCACCCCTGAATATATCAGGCGTATCGGGTAATGATATTAACATAGCATATCTTCCCGACAATTCAGATAATGAAAGGGTAAGCAGCCATATCCAAAGCACCCCAAGCTATCAGGCTGCTCCCGATAGTTCTTCAGAAGAAAGCACAATTCCTGCTGCAACACCATTATACACAGCTGCCGAGGTTACTACCGAGGTACCTGTTTCCGCAGATGAAAATACTGCAACAGAAAGTGCGGGAGCCGATACGGCAGCAACTGCCCCCGAACCCGTTGATGATATGAACTATGATACAGTTCCCGAGGATACCGATCTGGACATTGTTGTTTCGGAAAATAATCTCGGTGAAGCTGTTATAGAAAATAACAACGCACTTGCAGAAGAGGATTTCGCTTCGCCCGACCTTCTTTCCGAGCTGGACAAAAAACCGTCACAGGAAGAAATAATGAGGAAGCTGGGGGAAATGCAGTCCGAATATAATACCCAGACCACACCTATGACCACACCTGTAACAACCGATTTCTGGAGCAGTTACTATCCTGCCGAAACTACAACTATAACATCAAGCGGCACGTACTTTGAAACTGTTCCAAGCTTTTCAGAGCCTGTTTCTTCGGAGACTGAGCTTACCACCACAACTCCCGAAGGCACAGAGATAGTTACCGCAAGATTTGACGGCAGCGTTCAGGAAATAAACGCATATGACCTTGTTTGTATGATAGTTTCCACTGAAATGTCGCCTTCTTTCAATCAGGAAGCTCTCAAGGCGCAGGCGGTCGCAGCTTATTCCTACGTTAAATATCACAATGTGAACGGACTTATTCCATCAGTGCTTGTAAAACACGATATTCCCAATGAAGTAAGACAAGCTGTAGACTCAGTTTTCGGAAAATGCTGTTACTATAATGGCTCACCTGCTCAGACCGTTTACACAGCCTCCTCCGCAGGCACTACAGCCTCTGCGGAAAATGTATGGGGCGGCAATCCTGTTCCCTATCTCACAAGCGTAGCCACTCCCTTTGATGTTGCTTCCGACCCGAATTACGGTGTAATTTCCACATTCTCCGAAAGCTATATCAGAAACGCCTTTGAAAGCTACCTTGGAATTACCCTTTCCGACGATCCCGCAAACTGGCTCACCGTTACAGGAAGGATCGACGGAAATTACGTAAGCAGCGTAAATGTTGACGGACAGGTCACTGTTTCGGGAAGAAAGATACGTGAGAATATTCTCAAATTCGGAATTAAGAGCTGGTGCTTTGATGTCAGCTATGCAGACGGCGAATTCACCTTTGTTACATACGGTTACGGCCACGGCGTAGGAATGAGCCAGAACGGCGCAAATATTCTTGCAAAGCAGGGCTACACCTACGATCAGATACTTCAGTATTATTTCCCCGGAACTACGATAAACTGAGATAAAAGGAAAGATCACTATGACCGCTTATGACATTATAATGAAAAAACGCCGAGGCAGCGAGCTTTTTCAAGAAGAGATCGAATGGATAACAAGCGGCTTTGTCAGCGGAGATATCCCCGATTATCAGATGTCGGCACTGCTTATGGCAATATGCTTTAACGGAATGACCTCCGAAGAGACCTCGGCGCTTACAACAGCAATGATAAACTCGGGAGATACCTATTCCCCTTCTAAAGAACTGGGACGGATATGCATTGACAAGCATAGCACAGGCGGCATAGGAGATAAAACAACGCTTATAGCAGTACCAATATGTGCAGCCTGCGGCATTTACGTTCCGAAAATGTCAGGGAGAGGCTTAGGTCATACGGGCGGGACAATCGACAAGCTGGAAGCTATCCCGGGACTCAGGACATCTCTCACTCACAACGAATTTATTTCCGTAACACGTGAAGCGGGATTTGCAATTTCCGGGCAGACAGGCTCGCTTGTCCCTGCAGATAAAAAAATATATGCCCTCAGAAATGCCACCGCTACAGTTGATAGTATTCCCCTTATCTGTTCAAGCATTATGAGCAAAAAGCTGGCAACGGGAGCCGATGGAATAGTTCTTGACGTTAAAGTCGGAGACGGAGCATTTATGAAAAATTATGCTGACGCAGAAAAGCTTGCGGAAGCTATGATACGAGTAGCAGGGCTTTCAGGAAAAAAATGCACCGCTGTCCTCACAAATATGGAAAAGCCCCTCGGAATGGCAGTTGGAAATGCCGTTGAGGTAGTTGAAGCAATAGAAGCTCTCAAGGGAAACTGTCCCGACGATCTTTATGATATATCCGTGACTCTTGCTTCGGAAATGCTCTTCCTTGCGGGTCTTGGCTCACCCGAGAGATGCAGAGAGCTTGCAACTGATGCTCTTTCTTCGGGCAGAGCGCTGAAAGCATTTGAAAAAATGTCAGAGCTTCAGGGAGGCAACTCAAAAGCCTTCTATGACTATTCACTTCTTGGCGTTCCCACGCATACAAGAGAAGTCGTATCGGACATAGACGGATATATTTCGGGCATATCCTGCGAAAAAACGGGGCTTGTTTCCTTAGCCCTCGGTGCCGGACGAAAGACCAAAGATGGGAATATCGACCCCACAGCAGGTATTATTTTCAACAAAACAGTTGGCGACTTTGTTAAAAAGGGAGAAACGCTCGGAAGGCTCGTGACCTCATCAGACTGTGATATTGATGCCGCCGAAAAAGATTTTATAGGATTATTCCGTTTCAGCGAAACCGCCCCCGAAAAAATCCCCGCTGTAATAAAAATAATCAGAAGCTAAAAAATGCGCTCCGGGTTCGGAGCGTTTTTAGCATATCAAAAGAAAGGCTAATCTATGACATTTCAGAACACCTTTACACATCCCGACGCCGAAGAACACAAGCTTCTGAGAAAGCATTATTTCCGCCTTGCGTGGATAATGATAGTTCTTGTGCTTATATTCAGCGAACTGAATTCCCTTGTAATGACAATATCCTCGGGAATTATTGGCGGCGGCTTCACAGAGGAATGTATTAATGCAGGCAAGCAAATACTTCGCTCCACTCCGGTAATGCACGCCATATATTCCTATGGCTTCCCAATTGCCGCAGATATCGCCGCCTTGGGAATAGGTCTGCTTATCACAAAGACAGACCTGAAAAGCAAGCTTAAAACTCCGGGAATGAATGGAAAAGGATTTCTCGGCGCAACAGCTATAACGTTCAGCGTGGCAACAGTCGTTGCCTTTGTTAATGTAATTCTCATCTTTGCCCTAATGGCTGCAATGGGAAAGCTATCCGATTTCAGCATTGAAAAAACCACATCAGCAAGCATTGCACCGAAAGGCAATCCCCTGTGGCTCGATGTACTTATCTACATCTACATCTGTCTCCTGGGACCGATACTTGAGGAGCTTATTTTTCGAGGAGTGCTTCTTGAAGGGCTGCGAAAATACGGAAATCTTTTCGGAATAATTATGTCATCAGTCCTGTTCGGACTTATGCATCAGAACATCGCCCAGTGCCTGCCCGCGTTCGCAATAGGTCTTGTCTGGGGATTTATTGCCGTAAAAAGCGGTTCACTTATTCCCTCGATTTTTCTTCACATTCTTAATAATACAATGTCGGCAGTGCTGCTTGCGGTAATGCAGTCGGTCAATTTGAGCGATCTGACAAATATAACCGCTCTGATGAACGCTTCTGTTTCCCTGATCATCACATCTGCCCTAATATCCATTTTCAGACTTGTCTGCATTATAGGTTCGATAATCATTATTGTCAGATATTCATCCTCCGCTCACGGAAAGCTTGTTGAAACAAACGGATATACCAATTCCCGCACCTGGAAATATTTCTTCACATCCATCCCATGGCTTGTGGTAATCGGCTATCTCCTTTTTACCACTGTAACATCCATATCCCGCCTTGCATAAAATAATAAGGGGCATATTTCCGCCGTTCCCCCATCGCTCCGGCGGAGATATGCCCTGTTTTTTTGCGAAAAATTTTTTCAATATGATTATTTTTCATTCAGGCGGTAACAATATAAACAGACAGAAAAAATCTCCTACAAAACAAGGAAAGGATGATACTAAAATGTCTGTAAAAAGAGGAGAAATATATTATGCGGATCTCAGCCCCGTAGTCGGCTCGGAGCAGGGAGGAATAAGACCCGTTCTTATAGTCCAGAACGATGTGGGAAACCGGCACAGCCCCACAGTAATAGCCGCCGCAATTACAAGCCAGCGTGAAAAGGCAAAGCTTCCGACCCATATTGAGCTTAACGCGGACAAATGTGGTCTTTCAAAGGACAGCGTAGTCCTTCTGGAGCAGATCCGTACTATAGACAAAAAAAGGCTCAAGGAACGAATGGGAGAGCTTGACCCTCCCTCAATGAACCAGGTCAACAATGCTCTATCCATCAGTTTTGGGCTTGGCACAGGCGGAGCTACATAAGGTTCCGCATAAAACAGCCGCATTTTTCAGATTAGAAAAATGCGGCTGAAATATTATACTCTTACAATAGAAGGCTTTAAGATACGGCCATTTCTAAGATTTTTAAATCCGTGGAGAACTACCTCCTTAACAGGTCCCTCAGATACACTGCCCTTCTTCTTGTTATCAAAGAAGGCTGCCTTACGCTCCTCTCTTGTCATTATCTTGGTGTGCTGCTCTTCATCGAAGGCGTCGCCGGGCTTGGTATCAAGAAGCTCATAAAGAGGAGTGGGATAGCTGCTGTTGTGGAAATCCAAGAAGTAAACGAATATCTGATTGAGTGTGTCGATATCCGAAAAATCCTCGTTGTTGATCTTCTGCTGAGCAAACTCCCAAAGTGCCTGGATATGACCCCACTGAGCGCCACTGGAAAGGAAGCTTCTGACAGTAAGCTGCTCGTTGAATACATCGGCAAGTCCCTTCTTAGTAGCAGGAGTAAGATTCTGATATTTCTGGAACACCTGTGTAAGATCACCGAATGTGGAATTGTAAGCCGCTATATCCTTTTGAAGCTGTGCTATCTCATTGGACTTTGCAGAGATCTCTGCATTTCTCTCGCCCACCTGAGCTGTAAGCTCCTCAGCGTGAGACTTGAGAGACTCAGCATATTTACCGATCTCCTCGATCTGGGAATTCTTGGTATTGATAGCATCGGTGAACTGCTCAATCTTTGCGTTAAGCTCGCCTTCCTTGCCGGATATCTCCTCAATACGTGCATTGAGCGAATTGATAGTGCTGTCTCTTTCGGCAAGGATACTTCTTGCATTCTCGACCTCTTCGGCATAAGCATTGGCGGTCTCGGCATACTCGTTTATCTTCTGTCTGAGAATGAGCATTCCCTGGAGCTGAGTATTTATCTGAGATATAGTGCTGTCCTTGCGCTCGTTATCAGCCTGAGCCTCAGCAAGCTTCTGCTCGATCTCAGATGTCTTTGAAGCAGCGGAATCTGCAGCTGCCTTATATGTATCCACTTCTGCGGAAAGCTTATCATATCTTCCCTTGACCTCTGTAAGCTCAGTCTCGAGAGCCGCCTTCTCGGAAGCAATGCCTGCGGAACGGGACTCAGCACTGTCTTTAAGTTCAGCAATAAGCTTATCCTTCTGCTCAGCGTCTGCCTTGAGCTTGTCGATCTCGGAAACATAACCCACGATCTTAACATCCATATCTGCAATAGTCTTCTGCAGTTCTTCTGCCTTAGCAGAAGAAGCGGCAGCCATAGAATCAGCCTGTGAAGAGGCTTCCGACAGCTTTGCCTCAAGCTCGGACTTTTCCTTTTTGAGTGCTTCTATCTGAGCGGATGTATCTGCTGCAGCATTTGCAGACTGAGCATTCTTAGCCTTTTCGGTCTCAAGCTCAGCAGTAAGTGAAGTAACCTTTTCGGTAAGGCGGGCGATCTCGGAATCCTTTTCAGAGCCTGTAGATTCAAGCTGCTTCTTCATATCGTCTCCGGCAGCAGAAAGGGACTGTATCTGAGCCTTGAGAGAGTTCTCGGAAGCTGTAAGCTCGGAAACCTTAGCCTCCTTTGCAGAAACAGCAGCTTTAAGCTCGTCAACCTCGGAGGTAAGACGTGCGATACGGTCTGCGGAAATCTTTTCAGCGTCGCTCTCGCCCGATTTAAGCTTCTCAATAGTCTCGTTAAGCTCGGCGATCTTCTTGTCCTTGCCCTCTGCCTCAAGCTTGACAGCGGCAGATGTGCCCGACAAGTCGTTATAATCCGAAAGAAGATTTTTGTATTTTTCCTCTGCCGATTTAGCAGACTCCTCAAGTGTCTTTATCTTATCCTCATAAGCTTTAAGCTGTTCGGAAACGTTATCATCGCTCAGAAGCTTTAAAAGCTCTGATTTGATATCTTTATCCTTGAGGCTTTCTATCAGCAGACTGCGAAACTCAACAACATCCATCAATACACAACCACCGTTTCTAAATATTATTTTTTGTGTTCGATTACACAAATTTCTTTATAGATATTGTAACACAAAAAAATCAGTTTGTCAAATAATTCTTTGTAGAATTTGTGCAGTATTTTTTGTTATATAATACATAATGTGAACAAAAAACGCAGATACAGTAAATTACATAAGGCTTTTCATAAAAATATGGTCTGTATCATCGAAAATCAATCAATGATACAGACCTGATATCAAACGAAATATCCCATTACTCCTCCATGGGACGGCTTGCAATGATAAAGCTGTCAAAAAGCTCGTTGTAACGGATATTTCCACTTTCGGGAATAACAACATATCCCGCCCTCATGGAAACCTCAAACTCCTTGTCGCCGCATTTTACTGTTCCGCCGTTCAGTTCAAGCACCTTCCGTGCGGTGTTCTCAGCATCGGACTTGCGTGCAAAGTCGGTAATCAGAACGAATTCATCACCGCCCACCCTGACAAGAAGCATATCCTCGCCTGCAGCCTTGTCAATGCGCCGCAGACATTCGGCAATGGCAGCATCACCGGCAGCACTGCCGAATGTGTCATTTATGTACATAAGGTGGCACATATCAAAGCAAACCGCATATTTTCCTCTTCGCTCTTTAATAAAATCATAAAGGTGTGAAACATCAAATCTTATCTTGCTGCTCATAATTTCATTTCCCTTCCCGTCAAACAGACGATCGTTCCTGCCAAGCTTCGGAAATATCTCGGAAAATCCGCTGCTTTTGCGAAAGCTTGCGGGAGTAACGCCCCAGAGCCTCGTAAATGCACGTGTAAACACCTCGTGAGAGTTGTAGCCGTATTTCACCGCAATATCAAGCACAGTGCTGTCGGTCTCGATAAGCTCCCTTGCAGCCATAGTAATGCGCCTTCGTGAAATGTAATCGCTTATGCCGATGTGAAACACACAGCGAAACATTTTCTGCATATTAGAAAGACTGTAGCAGCATTTTGCGGCACATTCCTCGGGTGTAACTCCCCTGCCGAGATTTTCTTCGATATAGTCAAGTGCTTCTGACAGAATTTCAAATTTTTCCATATTCATCACCGGTAATGTCAAAACGAAGTTTTTATAAGAAGCACGTCTGCCCCTCTGATAATATAATAACATAAAGGGAAATTGATTTCTTGATGTTTTGAGTAAAAAAGAGCTGTATCATTTCCGCCGGGGTAAATGATACAGCCCGAAAATTATTCTGCCTTAGGGGGAAGTGCCGTCACGAGCATTTTTTCACCATCGCTGTCCACTCTGATGACCGTATCAGGCTCTAAGTCCTCAGCGATCATAGTGCGTGCGATAAGAGTCTCAAGCTTGCTCTGGATATATCTCTTGAGGGGTCTTGCGCCGTAAATGGGGTCATATCCCTCCTTGACAATAAGCTCCTTTGCGCTGTCAGTGACTTCAAGCTCAAGCTGCTTGTCTTCAAGACGCTGCCTGAGCTTTTCCAGCATAAGGTCTATGATTGGATATATCTCCTTCTTGGAAAGGGGCTTGTAGAACACGATCTCGTCCAGACGATTGAGGAACTCGGGGCGGAAATGGGACTTGAGAAGCTTGTCGACCTGCGCCCTTGCCTCGGGAGTTATCTCGTTGTTTTCGTCAATTCCTTCAAGGATATGATCCGAACCAAGGTTAGATGTCAGGATAATGATAGTGTTCTTGAAATCCACCGTCCTGCCCTGAGAATCGGTTATACGTCCGTCATCAAGCACCTGGAGCAGAATGTTGAACACATCGGGGTGAGCCTTTTCTACCTCATCGAAAAGCACAACAGCATAAGGCTTGCGGCGCACAGCCTCGGTAAGCTGACCGCCCTCCTCATAGCCCACATAACCCGGAGGCGCTCCGATAAGACGGCTCACAGAGTGCTTCTCCATATACTCGGTCATATCAATACGGACAATGTTTTTCTCGTCGTCAAAAAGTGCCTGAGCAAGCGCCTTTGCAAGCTCGGTCTTACCAACACCCGTAGGACCCATAAACATAAATGAGCCTAAAGGACGATTGGGATCCTGAATACCTGCTCTTGAACGAAGAATAGCCTCGCTGACCTTTTCCACAGCCTCGTCCTGACCGATGACCCTCTTGTGGAGAATATCTTCCAGACGGAGAAGCTTTTCTCTCTCGCCCTCCATCAGCTTTGAAACGGGGATACCCGTCCATCTGCCCACGATCTTGGCGATCTCCTCGTCCGTTACCTTGTCACGGAGCAGAGTGTTCTTTTCATAATCATCAGCTGCATCTTCCGCTTCTTCCAGCTCTTTTTTCAGAGCAGGCAGCTTGCCGTATTTCAGCTCTGCGGCCTTGTTAAGATCATAGCTGCGCTCAGCCTCGGCAATGTCGGCATTTGTCTTGTCAATGTCCTCACGAAGTTTCTGCAGACGGGAAATGGAGTTTTTCTCGTTTTCCCATCTTGTTTTCATAGAGTTGAACTCGTCACGCAGCTCGGAAAGCTCCTTCCGGACTTCAACAAGCTGTTCTTTGGAAAGCTTGTCCTCCTCTTTTTTAAGAGCAGTCTCAGCGATCTCCTTCTGCATTATCTTTCTGGCAATATCATCAAGCTCTGTGGGCATTGAGTTCATTTCCGTCCTTATAAGAGCGCAGGCCTCGTCCACAAGGTCGATTGCCTTATCGGGAAGGAATCTGTCGGAAATGTATCTGTTTGAAAGTACAGCCGCAGTAATAAATGCGCTGTCCTGAATTTTAACTCCGTGGAATACCTCGTATCTGTCCTTCAGACCTCTCAGAATGGAGATAGTGTCCTCAACAGTAGGCTCGTCCACCTGAACAGGCTGGAAACGCCTTGCAAGTGCAGGGTCTTTTTCAATGTACATTCTGTACTCGTTAAGAGTGGTGGCACCGATACAATGGAGTTCGCCTCTTGCCAGCATAGGCTTTAAAAGATTGCCTGCGTCCATTGCACCGTCGGTCTTGCCTGCACCCACAATGGTGTGAAGCTCATCAATGAACAGAATAATCTTTCCGTCGGATTTTTTGACCTCGTTAAGAACAGCCTTTAAACGCTCCTCAAACTCACCTCTGAATTTTGCACCCGAAATAAGGGAACCCATATCAAGGGAGAATATCTTTCTGTCCTTCAGATTATCGGGAACATCTCCCCTGACGATACGCTGAGCAAGACCCTCTGCAATAGCGGTCTTACCGACACCGGGCTCACCTATGAGGACAGGGTTGTTCTTGCTCTTTCTTGACAGGATACGAATAGCATTTCTTATCTCGCTGTCTCTGCCTATAACAGGGTCAAGCTTGTTCTGTTTAGCAAGCTCCACAAGGTCCTGACCGTACTTTTTCAGCACATCATAGGTGTCCTCGGGAGTATCGTTTGTGACACGCTGATTGCCCCTTACCTCCTGCAATGCTTTCAGGAAGCCGTCCTTGTCAAGAGCAAAATCGGTGAAAAGCTGCTTGATGTCCTTGTCCGCATTGTCAAAATAGGACAGCATAATATGTTCAACAGAAACATACTCGTCGCCCATATTCTTGGCAATAGCCTCCGAAGCATTAAGGAGCCTGTCCAGAGACTGGGAGATATAAACAGTGTTCATATCCCTACCGCTGCCCGATACCTTGGGTATCTTTCCGATAATGCGCTCAACGCTGCCTGCCACAACATTCGGGTCCTTGCCCAGCTTTTTCACAAGCTGAGGGATAAGACCGTTTTCCTGCACAAGCAGAGCATAGAGCAGATGAGGCTGGTCAACATTGGTGTTGCCATAATTCATAGCGGTGTCCTGAGCCGCTTGAATTGCTTCAATTGTTTTTTTGGTAAGCTTCTGCATATTCATAATATCATCTTCCTTTCAGATGTAATTTTATAATATTATACGGAAATGTCGGAATTTGCTAAAAAATTTAAGTCAAAAAGCCTTGACATTCAGGCTCGGATATGGTATATTATTTGTTGCAGCATTCGTATGGAAAGGACGTGTTTAAATGCCTGCGGATAAGAGCAGTTTCAAAACTATTGCCGAAAACCGAAAGGCAAGGCACGATTATTTCATACTTGAAAGCTACGAAGCCGGTATCGAGCTTGTGGGAACCGAGGTAAAGGCTATCCGTCAGGGCGGCGTTAACCTCAAGGATTCATGGTGTACCGTTGAGGACGGAGAGCTTTGGGTAAAGGGAATGCACATTTCTCCTTACGACCATGGCAATATCTTCAACCGCGACCCAATGCGTGTAAGGCGTCTGCTGCTCCACAAGAAGGAGATAAACAAGCTTTTCGAGCAGGTCAAGCAGGAAGGTCTTACTTTGATACCCATATCCCTTTATTTCAAAGGCTCAAGGGTCAAGGTTCAGGTGGGTCTCTGCAAGGGCAAGAAGCTTCACGATAAGCGTGACGCTATGGCTGCCGAAGCCGCAAAGCGTGATATCGACAGAGCCATCAAGGAAAAGAACAGGTAATATCCGCTTCAAATTACGGGGATGTAAAGGTTTCGACGGGGACTTTGAAGCATGATAAGCGAGCAGAGGATTGTGCTGATCTCTTTAACCCGCACACGTTTTAAAATTAGACGACAACGATAATTTTGAATTAGCAGCTGCTTAATTGCTGCTCGTCTGTCTGAGAAGTACCGCGGTCTCGGAACAGGCGCCGATCAGCGGTGAACGTCATACAGAAGTGCCTGCGTCTGTATGATGTATTGCAGGCTACTGAGCATAAGTGCGTGTCTGTTTGCGCTTATGTGAGGGAATGTGAATAACAGACTATGCTCGTAGAAAGTTGTGTGGATCGGTTTTCGGACACGGGTTCGATTCCCGTCATCTCCACCAATCGGTTATCGTCCAAAGGACGGTGCGTGAGTCTGTCGGAGTTTTCCGACAGGCTCTTTTCCTTTTCCACAACTAATAGTATATACGGTATATATGACAATAATGTGATAAATATATGACTATACAGTAAATTTTAGCACTCCAAGACAAGGAGTGCTAAAATTTAATCTTTCTCTAATCTTTCTAATAAATCAGAACCTTACCTCGTCCGCAGTATCAACCGTCTCAAAGGTATATCCCTGTCCCCTGATGTAGTCGAGAATGTCCTGAAGATATTCGGGGGTCAGCTCCAGAGAATCGTGCATCAGAACCA
>JAGAJF010000135.1 GCA_017829005.1 Oscillospiraceae bacterium
AAGGGACAGGAGTCGGGGAACACCTTTACCCTCCACCGCATACTTGTAAACTGCGAGCAGAACTCTCTCGTGTTCATCGCAACCCCGACAAGGGCGGTATCTGTCACACGAGCCGGAACGGAGTACCCAATAACTGCTACTATCGAGAGCTTGATATGGAAACAATGAAGCTCACCCACCTTAATGACTAATCTTATATTAACACATTTGTGCCGATTTGTCAATGCCAAAAAGGAACAAATATATCAAATTATACTTGATCAAAATTATTAAAAATGTATATCTGTAAAACTCCCCGCCGATGCAGGGAGAAATTTACCGCAAAAAAGAAACAGGCTTCGCAGCATATATGCGTAGCCTGTTTTGTTGTATAGAGAGTGTTAGCTTAATACTGCTCGCTCATATAAATGCTTGCTCTCGACTGAATGATAGAAGCAGTCTCGTCAACGGATTTTGTGCCGTCAAAGAAGAGAGCGGTCTCCTCATTAACGATATCCACAATGCTCTGGTCATATCTTGACATTTTTGTAACCGTGCCGAAGTATTCGATGAGCATATCAACATCTGCCTGTGTCATAGCAGAGATCTTGACCTCCTGATCACCGATGTAATATGTGTTTTCCTGCTCTACCTCCTGACCTTCCGTGTTGATATATGTGTTAGGAACAGTTGCCTGAGTACCAAGCTTCTGAAGCTGATCCTTGAGAACAGGGAAGGAATAGCTTGAAGATACATATCTTGTCTTGCCGGTATCGACCTGCTCACCCTTAGACTCGTCCCAGATCATAACGGGTTCTTCCTTAACGCTATTTGTAATAACATACTTGATAAATTCCCATGCACCATCTTTGTGCTTGGACTTGGAGGAAATTGCGATCTCAGAGGAAGCGTTCAGTATCGCACCCGAACTGCTGCCACCTGTTACAGGGAACCCGGTAAAGGTAATGTCCTCACCGAAATAGCCGTCTCTTGTCTGCTTGTAGGAGCTAAACTCGGAGAAATAAACATTGCTGAATAAAGCTCTGTTTTCACGGCAGGCCTTTTCGTTTTCCTGCCAGTAGTTGGGATTATCGTTATAAAGCTTGTCGTAATCAATTTCCTTGGGGAAGGTCTTTGCATACTCAAGGAACGCCTTGAACTCTGGAGTATCGAAATTGCATGTGCCGTTTTCGTAATCAACGAAATCGGAATATGTAAGCGCACTGGAGATAAAGTCAGATGATGTCATTTCGTAATTAAACATCTGAACATTGTCGCCCATTCCAGACACAACTTCCTTTGCCCTGTCAAGGGTAATGGAGCGGTCTGTGCCTACAAGAGCGGACTTTGCGGCATATGTCTGAATAGAGAAGTTGGGAGTGATCTCATACAGCTTGCCGTTTGTCTCAAGAGCAGTGAGGACATTTGGCATAAAGTCATCCTTACTCAGGTCGGGATCCTTATCAAGGAACTCATAAAGGTCGGTGAAAAGCCCCTTTGATGCATAGCTGCTGACAGGCATGGAATTATTCAAAAGAATGATATCCGGAACATTGCCTGCAAGAAGCTCATTATTGAACTTTGTGAGAGCAGCTTGCCAGTCGGAGGTATCATTCGACTCACTGAAGCTTGTTGCGTAAATAGTGTACTTGTCGCTCTGCTTGTTAAATTTTGCAATTTCGGAGCGAATGTTCCAATCAATGTTGAAACAGCCGAGAGTGATAATTTCCTTTTCGGCGACCTCGGAGCTGTCAACAGGGATTATCTTGCTTACAGTAGTAGTAGAGCTGTATCCCGAGTAATCATTGTTTACAGTAAGGAACGAACCGTCCTCACAGATGGAAAAGCTTGAGATATTGGAGTTATCCACACCCAGATTAAGGAGATTGAGCACAGGCTCAACAGCCATTGTGTCAGCTCTCATGCCGGCAATACCTGTATCCGAGCTCATATAGCAAAGATAATCGCCGCTGCCGGAATAAAGGTCTCCGCCGTTAAAAGCGGTAGGATTGTATTCCTTGCCATAGCCCAGAGCGGTAACATCGATCTCCTTGATAACACGGCTGCTCTGATCGTTGCTGTAATCATAAACCATAACTGCAGGAACGCCTGCATTGGTGAGGAAGCAGCTTGAGAGCCATGCATTATCCGAATCTAATTCGGGAGTATCAAAAAGCTTCTTTCCCGTGCTGTCGCAAACTCTGATCATCTTGTTCATATTGATGATAAGGTTTCCCTGCTTATCAATAATATAGCCCTGGAAATATCTGTTATTTTCATTATCCTCTTGTGTGAAGAGCTGACCCAGATCAACCTCTTTTACCACTGCGCCTGTGCTGTCATAGGTGCAGAGCTTGTAGCTCTCCTTTGACTCGTAGGTATCCGGGTCATAGCTGCTCTCATATAAAAGGCAGGTAATAGAGCCGTCGTCATTTACAAAAAGACCGCCGTTGATGCCGCCGTAAACGTTGGGGTCAGTCTGTTCAAACACAGGGATAGACTTGGTTTCAGCACCTGTTTCATCGTAGATCTTGATGAAATATTTTCCGTAATAGTTGTCGTCCTTCATCTCATATTCATTGGACACAAGATAGAAAAGACCATTCTTGGCGGTAATATTGCCATAGAAATTTTCGAGACCCGAAATGGGAATATCTGTGACCTTATAAGCAAGAGTTTTTGCAGCCTCCTGCTGATCCACAATTGCGGTGTTGTTTGAATCGCTTTTATTTCCGCCGCAGCCTGTCAGCGCCCCTGCCGAAAAAAGCATCATACCTGCGGTAAGAACGCAGGCGGTTTTCTTTGCTGCCGTTCTGCCGAGCTTTATTTTCTTCATTGTTAAAACTCCATCCTTTCATTGATGTTAGTGTGCATACTTTCCTGATGCAGATACATTATAGCATACTCTATCGGAAATTTCCATAGTTAAAACGAAACTGTAATAATTTGTTATAATTTAGCAACCTTTTGCACGCTTTGTAACCAAAATTTTTTATTTGAATATGAAACAAAGCCAAATATGCAAGTTCACAAAAAATTAACACATCTTTTTTACCAAAAAGTATTGACTTTTGCGATTATTCGAGTTATAATATAAAAGCACTCTGACGAGAGAGTAAAACAAAACGCTGATATAGCTCAGTTGGTAGAGCACATCCTTGGTAAGGATGAGGTCACCGGTTCAAATCCGGTTATCAGCTCCAAAGCAAGGTCTGTAAGCACTGTCAAGCTGCTTGCAGACCTTTTGGTATATATACATATGAAAGGACGATCTGCCAATGAACGATGAAAAGCTTATTTCATTCACCGCTGACACCAAAAATGTGAGAGTCTGCGGAAGAAGCATTTATGAAAATGATATCCGCTATCTCAGCTACACCAACTCATTTATCGAGTTCGAATTTACGGGCAGCTATGCCTGCGCT
>JAGAJF010000136.1 GCA_017829005.1 Oscillospiraceae bacterium
ATCACAAACTGCGAAAACTGCGGACAGCTTATGATTACCAAACGTTCAAATGCTTCTCTGACCTGTGGCAGGAACACTTGCAAAAAAGAGCGTTTATACAAGGCGAACGATGATTACAAAAAGCGAGCTATGGCTGATCCGATAAAAGAAACCTATTTCAATTTCGACAACAAATGCAGGAGCTACCGCAAGAAACTCTCCGGGTATCCCGACCTTTTAGAGAAATATAACAGGGCGTTTGACGAACGGCGTGAGAAGATAAGAGCTTTCAAGAGCGGTCTTACCGTAAATAGCAGCACTAAAGATATTGACCGTTATAATCAGATGTGCTTTGATGCTTGTCAGGATTTGCAGGATTTGTCTAAGCGGTTAAAGATGGTAAAAGTAGGATAGTTCGGTAAAAGCTTAGTCCCGTTTTCATTATCAAACAAGTCGGTAACGAGTATCTATAAAACTTATAAGCGCAACGCCCATACGTTTCTGCTGATTTTTGTATCGTTAATTAAAATATAATGCACCTCATTCAATTATCATTTTTTTTACTTGTTGTCACCTCCTCGCATAAATTATTATCCTTTTCCTCTGACTTATTCGGACTATGCTCCACACGCCATACCCATACTTCTATTGCGATCACACCAATAGCAATTATAATGCAAAGTATAAATATAATAATAGTTGATGTTTCAGACATAATGATCCTCCTAAATAAATTTTTATAATATCACCGCAAAATATACTGCATATCCAATGAGCATCAGAATACCGGCAGATCTTTTAAGTTTTCCCTTTCCCCAAAGACAGCATATCAGAAGCATCACTGCCGCTGCCGCCGCTATAAGCGTATCAAAAATAAAATTTCTCGCAAAAGGCACCTCTGTAATAAGAGCCGATAAGCCAACAATAAAAAGAATGTTGAAAATATTGCTGCCTACAATGTTTCCGATGGCAATGTCTGCATTTCCCTTCCTTGCCGCAGAAACCGAAGTGCAAAGCTCGGGAAGGGATGTTCCCAGTGCTACTATGGTTAGTCCGATAAATCTTTCGCTCAGTCCCAATGAAAGGGCAATTGCACTTGCTGCATCAACAGTAAAATTGCTTCCGAGCACTATCATTGCAAGACCGAGTATAATGAATAATGCCGCTTTTACAGTGGATATATCCTTCGGGGAATCCTCCTGCTTCATATCATTCTTTGCCATTATGAAAAGGTATGTAAGATACGCCACAAATGCCGAAAGCAGAATAATTCCTTCAACAATTCCGATACTGCCGTTAAGTCCTGTCACCAAAAGGAGTACCGTGATAACTATCATAAAGGGTATTTCATATTTTATTGTGGACTTTGCCACAGCAAGAGGAACAATTACCGAGGATATTCCAAGAATAATCAGTATATTGAGTATGTTGCTGCCCACAATATTGCCGATGGTTATTTCAGCACTGCCCTTTAGAGCGGCTGAAATGCTCACCGCTGCTTCGGGCGAGCTTGTTCCCATAGCAACTATTGTCAGACCGATAACAAGCTGCGGTATGCCGAACTTTGCAGCAATTCCCGAGGAACCGTCCACAAAAATATCCGCACCCTTAATAAGCAATACAAATCCAATGATAAGAAGTCCTATTTGAAGAACAAATTCCATAATGCAGCTCCTTTCATATTTTATATTTTTTTAGATTGCTCTTATATTCCTCAAAGTAGTCGGCACTTTCCCCACGAATATCCCTCAGACCTTCATGGAGAGCAAATTCATTGTGTGCTGCTTCAATAATGCATACAGCAATGTTTGAGCAATGATCTGACACTCTTTCCAGATTTGTCAGCAAATCCGACAAAACAAAGCCTGCCTCAATGGAACACTCCCCGTTCTGCAAACGAAGAATATGTCGTGTTCTCAGCTTTTCCTTCAAATCATCAATAACCTGTTCCAAAGGCTCTGCCGCCGATGCCTTTTGGGCACTGTCAGTTTCAAAAGCCTCCTGTGTGCAGTTCAGAATGTCTTTAACCGCAGAGATAAGCACATCAAGCTCCCGGCGTGCGTTCTCGGAAAATACGATCTTTTTTTTGTGAAGCTCCTCGGCAGATTCGATAATATTTACGCTGTGGTCGGCAATGCGTTCAAAATCACCTATCATCTTAAACAGCTTTATCTCCTCCAAAGCTCCGGATTCACTCATGCTCCGACTGCTGAGCTTTACAAGATACTGCCCGATAATATCCTCATAATGGTCTGTGAGACTCTCCAATTGCCGTATCTCATCAGCCGCAGCTTCATTATAATCAAATAGTATATCAAGACTTGACTTTAAAGCTGTTATGGAAGTCCTGCCCATCTCTGCCACCATATCCTTGCTGCGTTCCAAAGCAATCGGCGGAGTGCCCAGCAGTCTTTCGTCCAGCTCTGCTGACTTTTCCTTCGTTTTTGAATCAGGAACAAGACACACCGATATTTTTTCAAGCAAGCCTGTCATTGGCAGAAGTATTACGGTACAAAGTATATTGAATGAGGAGTGGGCAATCGCAATGCCGAAAAGTGAAGCATGGTAATTAAGCATTTCAGGAGCAAGCACAGCCTTTACAATGCAGAATACTGTCAGCCATACCGTTGTACCGATAACATTAAAGGAAAGATGCACAAGTGCTGCACGTTTTGCATTTTTGTTTGCTCCCACCGAGGAAAGAAGGGCAGTTACGCAGGTGCCGATATTCTGTCCCATAATAATTGGTATGGCTGCACCGTAGGAAACCTGTCCTGTCACTGTCAAAGCCTGCAAAATGCCTACCGAAGCAGAGCTTGACTGTATCACAGCAGTCAGCAATGCTCCAGTAAGAACACCGAGGATCGGATTTTTGAACATAACAAAAAGCTGTGCAAATTCGGGAATATCTTTAAGCCCCGATACAGAACCGGACATTGTGTCCATACCGAACATAAGCGTTGCAAAGCCCAGAAGTATCATACCCGTATCATTCTTTTTGCCGTTTTTGCAGAACATATAGAGTATTATTCCGATCAAAGCAAGGATCGGAGTAAACGAAGAAGGTTTGAGCAGCATTACTATGGGGTTGTCACTTTCAATGCCGCCAAGACTAAGTATCCACGCAGTTACAGTAGTGCCTACATTTGCACCCATAATAACATTTATTGCCTGACGAAGGGTCATTATGCCCGAGTTTACAAATCCAACAACCATGACCGTAACAGCAGATGAGCTTTGTATTACCGCAGTCACGCCCATTCCCGTAAAAAAGCCTGCTGCCTTATTCTGCGTAAGCTTTCCCAACAGATTTCGCAGGCTGCTGCCCGCACGTTTTTCCAAAGCCTGCCCCATTACATTCATTCCAAACAGAAACAGGCAAAGTCCTCCTATCAATTCAAGCACATTAAAAACAGACATTTTTTAAGCTTCCAAAAGGAAGCATACCTCCTTTTTCATTTTACTCATTTTATTTTAGCATATCTTTGGTAAAGTTTCAGTTAAGATTTAGGAACATATGATATTCCTCAGTTGAATCTTTATCCAAAATATGATATTATTAATATGAATGATGGATATTCTGAGGTGAGGAAAATAAAAAAGAACATCAAAAATATAGGCATTATGATGATAACACTGGTATTGGCGTTCGTATTATGCCTTGTTATAGACAATTATTTTTATAACCGTTCGCTTATTCCTGCAATTTTTGTATTGGCAGTTTATATAATTTCAGTTCTTACCGAAGGCTATACTTACGGTGCAATCGCATCTTTAATCAGCGTGCTGGCAGTAAACTTTGCATTTACATTTCCTTTTTTCAAATTTGATTTTACTATCCACGAAAATGTGGTATCTGCTGTAATAATGATAATAGTTACACTTGTAACAGGTACACTTACCACAAAGCTCAAACAGCAGGAGGCAATTAAGGCAGAAAGCGAAAAAGAGCGTATGAGAGCAAATCTTCTGCGAGCAGTTTCACACGATCTTCGCACTCCTTTGACCTCGATATACGGCTCCAGCTCCACCATAATAGATAACTATGAGCTTCTGTCGGATGAAAGAAAGCTTCAGCTTCTCGATGGTATAAAAAATGATTCCGACTGGCTTGCGAGAATGGTTGAAAATCTGCTTTCCATCACAAAGCTTGACGGTGGAAAAACAAGACTTGTGAAAACTCCCGTGGTTGTTGAGGAGCTTGTGGATTCGGTCCTGCAAAAAATCAGCAGAAGGTATCCTGCGATCAAGATCAACATTGATATGCCCGATGAACTGCTTATTGTCCCGATGGATGCAATGCTTATAGAGCAGGTTATGATAAATATAATAAATAACTCAATTTTTCACGGTGAATGTACCACCACAATAAATTTATGGATTTTTTCTGAAAACAATAAATGCATATTTGAAATTACCGATGACGGCAAGGGAATTGCCGCCGATAAGCTTAAAAGCATTCTAAGCGGAGCACATCTGACCGCAGAAAATACCTTGGAAACAAAAAATAGCTCAGGCATCGGACTTTCCGTATGCAATACCATTGTAAGGGCGCACGGCGGAGAGATTCTTGCGGAAAATATAAAGGGCGGCGGAGCGATGCTGCGTTTTACTCTGGATATGGAGGAAACAGTCATTGAACAATAAATATAAGATAATGCTTGTTGAGGACGAAAAAAATATTCTTGCCTTTGTGTCGACGCTGCTTGAGACAGCAGGATATACTGTTATATCCGCACATACCTGCTCGGAAGGAAAGATGATGTTTTCGTCCCACAATCCCGACCTTATCATACTCGATCTTGGGCTTCCGGACGGAGATGGTATATCTCTGCTGACATACATCAGAAAAAGCTCATACATACCCATCATCGTTCTTTCCGCACGCACTGATGAATCCGATAAGGTAGATGCTCTTGATAAAGGTGCAAATGATTATATTACAAAGCCCTTCGGCTCGGCTGAGCTTGTAGCAAGAGTGCGCAGTGCGCTGAGAACCAGACATTACTCAGATGAAAGCAGCGATTTCACCAACAGCATTTTTACTTTGGGAGATATGGAAATAGATTACGATGCACGAAGGATCACCATAAGCGGCACAGAAATAATGCTGACTCAAACCGAATACAATATCATAGCACTTTTGTCCCAATACAGCGGCAAGGTAATGACATATTCCGCTATCATAAATGCTATATGGGGTTACAACGATGAGGGAAGCCGCAAAAAGCTTCAGGTAAATATGGCAAATATCCGAAAGAAGCTGGGAGCCGTTCCCGGAAAGCAAAGCTATATTATCAACAAGCTTGGCGTGGGGTATCAAATGAATATTTAGGAATTTGTTTTAAAATCGTACTCAGACGAGAAACTCCCGATTAATTTTACTTAATTGTATTGCCTTATATGACTGTGTAAAAATCCGATAAACGCGAAAAATTACCGTTTATCGGATTTTTATGTGATAAAAAAGATCAATTAAATACTTGACAAAAGACATAGTATGTTCTATAATATATCTAACGATATATATCCAAAGATATATAATATAAAAAGGAGATGTATTATGCCACCGAAACAGAAAATAACAAAAGAAAACCTACTGGAGCACGCATTTGAAATAGCTAAGGAAAAAGGCATAGACGCTGTTACTTCAAGAAGCGTGGCAAAATCGGCAGGCTGTTCCATTCAGCCTGTGTTCAGTCATTTCCCTACAATGGAGGAACTCCGTCAGGCAACCTTTGACTATGCCTGTAATAAATTCGTTCTGGAGATTCTTGCATTTGAGAAGCTGCCCGATTTTCTTCCGAGAACTACAAAATGGGTTCTTGACCTTGCAAG
>JAGAJF010000137.1 GCA_017829005.1 Oscillospiraceae bacterium
TGATGATATTCATAACAACAAATTTATTCTATCATAAAAATTTGATTTTGTCAAGCTTTTTTTTGAAAAAACATAAAATATTTTTATGACGTTTTTTTATTGCTCTTCTGCCTTGCAATTTGCGGAATAATGTGGTATAATATAAATTAGGTAATTGTCCGCTTCTGCGGTTTGTATTAAATGAATTGGAATTGGATGTGAGCATACTTTGGATATCAGTATTCCCGTTAATGTGAAGGCTGTCCTTGAACGTCTGGAACAGGGCGGTTTTGAGGCATATATCGTGGGCGGCTGCGTAAGAGACTCGGTTCTTGGCATTAAGCCCAAGGATTATGATATTACCACAAATGCGCTCCCCGACGAGATCATTGCCTGTATGGACGGACTCAGGGTCATCGAAACGGGTGTTAAACACGGCACTGTTACTGTGGTGAGCAATGGGGAAAACATTGAGGTCACCACCTATAGGGTGGACGGTAAATACACCGACCACCGCCGTCCCGATTCGGTGAAATTCTCCACTTCTCTTGAAAAGGATCTTTCACGGAGAGATTTTACCGTTAACGCTATGGCTTATTCCGACAAGACAGGTCTTATTGACGTATTCGGCGGTCAGCAGGATCTGTTCAGCGGCAGGATAAGATGTGTGGGCGAGCCTGCGGTGAGATTTGAGGAGGACGCTCTTAGAATTATGAGGGCGCTCCGATTTGCTTCAACTCTGGGCTTTCGCATCGACCCCCTGACTGCTTCAGCTGTCCACGAGAAAAAACAGCTCCTCAAGGAAATTTCCGCAGAGAGGATAATGAGCGAGTTTACGGGATTTGTTATGGGTTCGGCTCCCTGTGACCTTATGATAGAGTTTGACGATGTTTTCTGCACCATTATTCCCGAGTTTGCAAAGTGCATCGGTTTTGACCAGCGCAGCAGATATCACGTTTACGATGTCTGGGAGCATACCGCTCACGCTCTGGAAAATTCCAGGTGTGACAAGGAGGTGCGGCTTGCCATTTTCTTCCACGATATTGAAAAGCCCACAAGCTGCCGTATTGATGAAGAGGGTCACGGTCATTTCCCGGGACACGAAAAGCGAAGCGCTGAGACTGCCGAACGAATAATGCGCCGCCTGAAATTTGACAACGAGACCATCAAAAACACCTGCGAGCTTATCAAATATCACTACATCACCCCTGTTGATGACAAGAGGGTGGTAAAGCACCTTATATCCGCTATGGGTCTGGGAATGTTTGACAAGCTGGCGGAGGTTATGAAGGGCGACAGCCGTGCAAAGCAGAGCTTCTGCCTTGAGAGGGTGAACACCCTTGACGCTATGAAATATCTTGCTCACGAGATAGTGAACAACGGCGAATGCTGCACCCTTCACGGGCTTGCGGTCAGAGGCAGCGATCTTGAGGACATCGGCTTTGAGGGCAAGGAAATTGGCGCGGCTCTTGACGAGCTTCTTGTAATGGTCATTGACGAAAAAATTCCCAACGAAAGGGAAGTCCTCATTGAAACGGCAAGAGAGTTCGGGCAGAGGGGCAAAAAGCGAGTTTTTGAACTGTGATATGTAAATATTTTCCGTATCTCGGAATATAATAAAAAAACAGGGGCGGATAGCTTCCGCTCCTGTCAGAAATATTATGAGCTTAGTCTCCGCTCTTCCTCAGCTCGGAGATTATGTCAAGAAAGCAGTCCACGTCGTTGAAGTCCTTATTTACCGAGGCAAAGCGGACATAGGCTACCTCGTCGAGCTTCTTGAGCTGCTCAAGCACCATATCGCTTATTTCCCGCGTGGATATCTGGGTTATCATATTGTTGGCGCAGTAGGTCTCGATACTGTCTGCTATGGCGATTATGGCAGAGCCGGGAACAGGTCTCTTCTTTACAGCAAAGGAAAGTCCTCTGATAAGCTTGTTGCGGTCGAACGGCTCATAGGTATTGTCCTTTTTATTCACCAGCAGGTCGGGTATCTCAATGCTTTCATAGGTGGTAAAGCGCTTGTCGCAGTTCGTACAGCGGCGTCTGCGCCGTTTCTTTCCGTCAATGAGACGGGAGTCGATGACCTTGGTATCTTCAAATCCGCAGTAGGGGCATTTCATAGGCTGACCGCCTTTCAATTATCATTTGTAACTTTTATTATAACCTATTTTTCCCCCGATGTCAAGCGGAGGACAGTTAATTTCAAAGGAATGAAAATATTGAAGAAGAAAAGAAAGCAAAACGGCGTTAAGCTGTTTATCATATCTACAGCTATCTTATTTACGGCGGTGTTTTTTATGTCAGGTTCAGCTTCTCACAAGGACGATGAAAAAAACATCTCAAAGCCTGAAGAGTCTGATACAAAGGTCTCCGAAAGCGCTGTTACCGAGCCTTCGGAAACGGATATCCCATCGGGTGAGGAGGGCGTTTCCGATACACTCACCGAGACAACGGAGGAACCCAAGGAGCCTAAGCCCGACCCTGCCGACGCTGACAACACCTGGGCGATGTTTCTTGTAAATTCCAAAAATCAGGTGCCTGCGGAGTACTGCGACGGTATCGAGACTGATCTGGTTTACGAAAGCTGGCGTGAATATTATCTTGATTCACGTGCGGCTGAGTATATGAAACAGATGATAAAGGCTGCCGAGGAGGACGGCATACATCTTGTAGTCATGTCCGCATACCGCTCTGTGGAGTATCAGCAGAACAACTTCGACAAGAGCGTTCAGGACAGGATAGACAACAGGGGAATGACCTACGAGGAGGCATATGCGGATACCCTCAAAGAAGTTCAGCTTCCCGGCTTCAGCGAGCATAATGCAGGCGTGGCGGCGGATATTATGTCCGACGAGGAAACAAGTATGGAGGACGACCGCTTCAAGTTCACAAAGGCATATGAGTGGCTGTGCGAAAATGCGGCGGATTACGGCTTCATTCTACGCTATCCGGAAGGAAAGGAGGATGTTACGGGTATCATCTATGAGCCATGGCATTACCGATTTGTGGGAGTTTACTATGCAAAGCTTCTTTCCGACAAGGGTGTTACTCTTGAGGAATATTTTGAGGAAATGAACTGGGTGGACGAGGACGGCAAGGCTGTTTATCATCTTCCCGAATTATCATAATTCTTATTTTGAAAGGATGTTTTAAAATGAACAAAATGATCAATATGCCCGAGATAAAGCTTGGTATTGCTGCTGTGAGCAGAAGCTGCTTCCCCAAAAGTCTTTCCGAGGGAAGATGTATTGAAGTCTGCAGGGAATGTGAAAAGATGGGCATTGAGATTTTCCGCTGTCCCACCGTTTCCGAGAACGAAAAGGATATGATGAAGGCTGTTGCCGAGCTTAAAGAGGCAGGGGTAAACGCTCTTGTGGTATATCTTGGAAATTTCGGTCCCGAGACTACAGAAACCCTTCTTGCTAAGAATTTCGGTCTCCCTGTGATGTTTGCCGCTGCTGCCGAGGAGAGCGGAAAGGATCTTATTGACGGCAGAGGAGACGCATTCTGCGGAATGCTCAACGCAAGCTACAACTTAGGTCTCAGAGGCGTTAAGGCTTACATACCCGAATATCCCGTAGGCACCCCCGACAAGGTGGCGGAGATGATATGTGACTTTATCCCTGTGGCAAGAGCTATTCTCGGTCTTTCAAAGCTGAAGGTCATTTCATTTGGTCCCCGTCCTCAGGATTTCCTTGCCTGCAACGCTCCAATTGCACGTCTTTACGATATGGGCGTTGAGATAGAGGAAAATTCCGAGCTTGACCTTTTTGCTGCGTTTAATGCTCATTCAGGTGACAAGAGAATTGAAGGCGTTGTGGCGGATATGGTTTCCGAGCTGGGTGTTGGCAATAAAATGCCCGGTATCCTTCCCAAGCTTGCTCAGTATGAGCTTACTCTCCTTGACTGGGCTGAGGAACACAAGGGCGAGAGGGAATATGTGGTGTTTGCAAACAAGTGCTGGCCTTCCTTCCAGACACAGTTCGGCTTTGTTCCCTGCTATGTGAACAGCCGTCTTACTGGCAAAGGCATTCCCGTTTCCTGCGAGGTGGATATCTGGGGCGCTGTCAGCGAGTACATCGGTCAGTGCGTTTCCGATGACTGCGTTACTCTTCTTGACATCAACAACACCGTTCCCCAGGATATCTACAGCGAGGATATCAAGGGCAAGTTCGATTACACACTTACCGACACATTTATGGGCTTCCACTGCGGTAATACTGCTTCAAACAAGCTTTCCTCCTGCGAGATGAAGTTTCAGAGAATTATGAGAAGAGACCTGGAGCCGGACAGAGAGCCTGATATCACAAGAGGTACTCTTGAGGGCGATATTGCGCCTTCTGAGATAACCTTCTTCCGTCTCCAGTCCACAGCAGATGCAGAGCTGGTGGCTTATGCGGCACAGGGTGAGGTGCTGCCTGTGGCTACTCGTTCCTTTGGCGCTATTGGTGTATTTGCCATCAAGGAAATGGGTAGATTTTACCGCCACGTTCTTATTGAGGGACGCTTCCCTCATCACGGCGCTGTGGTATTCTCCCACAAAGGCAAGGCGCTTTACAATGTGTTCAGATATCTGGGCGTTAAGAAAATTGGATTTAATCAGCCTGCGGGTATGCTTTATCCCACTGAAAATCCTTTTGCGTAATTTTTTATTCGGGTGATATATTATGAAAAAGTTTTTAGGTGTTCTTTTTTCCGTTTTCGGATTTGTTTTAAATGCTATTATTCTCTGCGGTCTGATGATAGTGGGCATTGACCTTGTTAACCGATATTCTGAGGAGAAAAAGGCTTCTTCGGGCGGAAGAGATAAGTGAAAAGGACGGAGACTTCCTTTTTTATATCCGTCTGATAATGGGAGTATAGTATGTTTTCTATAGACGAAATAATTGCAGGTTGGCTGAATGTTACCTTTGCTTTCGGTGATGATGTTTACTGCATTATGGCAACCGATCTCTGGGGTACTGACAGCGGTGCGCAGATAATTAAAATGTGCGCTGACGCATTAAGATCCGAGGGTTGTTTCTATGCTGTGCTTGACAACGAACCCGGAGCGTGGGTCATTGAGCTTTGCGGGACGGGAAGGCTATGCATTTATCTGAGCCGTGATGATCTTCGGGGCAAGCCTGTGCTGCAGCAATGCGAAAAAACTTTTGAGACGGATATTGATGTTTATGCTTTTTCGGAAGAGGTCTATTCCGCATTTTCGGAGTATTCCGAGGGGGACGGGCTGATATTCTATGAAAGGGAAAACCGAATGGCTTTTCCTTCCGAGAAGTTTAAGCGGCTGAAATATGCTTTGGGAAAGTAAAGGTGATATAATTTATGGTAATTCTTGCATCTGCTTCGCCCAGACGGCAGGAGCTTTTAAAGCTTATTGTAAAGGAATTTTCCGTATGTCCTGCCGATGTGGACGAGACATTGCCCGAGGAAATCTCAGCCGAAAATGCAGCAGAATATCTTGCGGTGAAAAAAGCAAGGGCTGTTGCGGACAGTCCCGAGCATATGTATGAGCCTGTTATCGGCTGTGATACGGTGGTCATACTCGACGGCGAAATTATGGGCAAGCCCCGTGATATAAACTGCGCCCGTGAAATGCTCACAAAGCTTTCGGGACGGGTGCATAAGGTCATTACGGGGGTATGCATCTGCAGCAGGGGAAAGCAGCAGAGCTTTTCCCAGGTCACCGAGGTGGAATTTTATCCTCTTACCGATAATGAGATCGAGGATTACATCAAAACAGGCGACCCCATGGACAAGGCAGGTGCTTATGGCATTCAGTCAGAGGGCTGTATGCTTGTCAAGGGCATTAAGGGAGACTTTTTTAATGTTGTGGGGCTTCCTGTGGCAAGGCTCAAGAGAGAGCTTGACAAAATGGTGCTTTAATACAAAAAATAAGTCTCTCCCTGTCAGTTCGGGGAGAGACTTGCATTTTTTATTCGGTGGTTTTCTCATTGTTAAACAGCTTTTCAATAAGCTCAGCAATATAAAGCCTTGCTTCATAATCGGCTTCCTCGGAGAGCATAAGTATATCCTCCTCGGTAAGCTCGCCGCCGTATTTTTCCATTATCTCCTCGTCTGTGAGGGCGGCTCCTGCGCAGGGAACACATAGGGGCGGGTACATCACACACCACCAGTTATGTCCCTCGCCGCTGCCTATGGTCACACGCAGGGCGGTGTAATTCCCGGCGGGAACGGCAAAATCATTGTAAATTCGTCTGTCAAAGGTCATTTCACGAAGCTCACAGGTGACGGTGTCCTCCGAGCCGTTGGCGGCAAGGGTATTGTCCGCTATTTCCTTTATTCTGTCAAGCTGCTCCGAAAGTGCCTGCTCCGCTTCTTCAGATGTGGAATATGGCTCGAAAAGCTCCTCGGAGGAAGAGAGTATTGCATCTCTCACAAGAAGCTTTAATCTCTGATCCTCCTCGCTGTCCGAGTCTGCAAGAATGTGCAGGCGGACAAGACTGTTTTCAAGGCTTTTTTCCGTTTGTGCGGCTGAATATATTCCCGTTACAAGCAGGGAAAATGTCATTGCGGCGGCGATGAGAGCTGTTTCGGATATGTATTTTTTCATAGGGATAAGTTCCTTTCTTTTTTGATTTATCCCTATTATTGGCGCATTTTCGGCAGTTAATCAGGCTTATAAAAATTATTACGGAAAAATGCACGTGAAAGAAGGCGATTCTTTCACGTGCATAAGTTTATTTCAGAAGCTCTTTAAATCTTCTCATAGCTTCAACCGTATTTTCATATGTGCCGAAGGCGGTGAGCCTGAACCAGCCTGCACCGTTTTTGCCGAAGCCCTCTCCGGGAGTTCCCACTACCTGAATGTTGTTTAAAAGATAGTCGAAAAATTCCCAGCTGCCCATTCCGTTCGGACACTTGAGCCAGATATATGGCGAGTTTATGCCGCCTGTGAACTTGATTCTAAGCTCGGTGAGGGCGTCCGCCATGACCTTTGCGTTTCTTCTGTAATAATCAATTGCTTCGTGGGTCTGCTTCTGTCCCTCGGGGGTGAATACTGCTTCTGCACCACGCTGAATGGGGTAGGAAACGCCGTTGAACTTGCTGCCCTGTCTGCGTCCCCATATCTGTGCAAGGCTTACCTCGGAGCCGTCGGAGGCTTTGACTATAAGCTCCTCGGGGATTATGGTATATCCGCAGCGTGTTCCCGTAAAGCCTGCGGTCTTTGAAAGAGAACACATCTCAATGGCGCATTTCTTCGCACCCTCCACCGCATAAATGCTTCTGGGCAGCTCGGGGTCGGAGATGAATGCTTCATAAGCGGAATCGAAGATTATCACCGCTTCATTTCTTATGGCATAGTCAACCCATTCCTTGAGCTGAGCCTTTGTATAAACTGAGCCTGTGGGATTGTTGGGGGAGCAGAGATAGATTATATCTGCGTGAACGCTTTCATCGGGCGTTGCCGCAAAGCCGTTTTCCTCGTTGGAGTCGGCATAGATGACCTCTCTGCCTGCCATTATGTTGGAGTCAACATAAACGGGATATGCGGGGTCGGTTACGAGAATTGTATTGCCGTCTCCGAAGATATCAACGATATTGCCGCAGTCCGCCTTTGCGCCGTCGTTAACACGTATATCAGACAAATTAAGAGAAACGCCGAAGCTCTTGTAATAGCCCGCAATGGCTTCTTTCAGAAAATCATAGCCCGAGCCGCTGTCCTCATAGCCGCGGAATGTTTCCTTGACCCCCATTTCGTCAGCAGCCTTCTTGATGGCTTCAACTACAACAGGTGCAAGGGGCAGGGTCACATCACCGATACCCATTCTGATAAGGGGCTTGTCGGGGTTTGCCTCTGTAAATGCCTTGAGCCTTTTGGCGATATCTATAAAGAGATAGTTTTTCTTCATTGTAAGGAAATTTTCGTTTATCTTAACCATTGGTATTCGTCCTTTCAAGTTGGTTTATACGTCAATTTCGCCTGTGAATACGGTCTGGGCAGGACCTCGCATAAGGACTGTTCCGTCCTCCATATAGGTGATGAATAGGTCGCCGCCTCTGAGCTTTACGGTTATTTCTTCGCCACGCTTAAAATAGCCGTTTTCCACCGAAGCCACCGCCGCGGCGCAGGCTCCCGTTCCGCACGCCCATGTCTCTCCCGAGCCACGTTCCCATACTCTCATCTGAATGGTGTGGGAGTCAAGGACTTTTATAAACTCTGTATTAACTCTCTCGGGGAAGAGGGGGTGATTTTCATATGCGGGACCTATTTTTTCAAGCTCCAGCCGGTCCACGTCCTCCACATAGGTGACGGCGTGGGGATTGCCCATTGAAACGGCGGTTATGAAAACCTCTTTGCCCGATACCTCAATGGGCTTGTTTATAAAGCTGTCTCCTTCTGCCTTCATTGGGATATCCGTGGGCTTTTGAATTCATTTGCCAATATTCACATGGACTGTTTCACCTTTCCGTTTTCGGGGTAAAGGGTCAGATATTTTATGCCGCTCCTTGTTTCAAGAGTTATCTCTTTCTTGTCAGTAAGTCCGTTATCATAAACATATTTTCCGATACAGCGGGTGGCGTTGCCGCACATATTTCCTTCGCTGCCGTCGGCATTGAACATTCTCATTCGAAAATCTGCCTTGTCCGAAGGCATTATAAGCACCAGACCGTCGCCGCCTATACCGAAATGACGGTCGCTGACTATCTGAGAGACCCTTTCTGGGTCGTCTACCTTTTCCTCAAAGCAGTTTACATAGATATAGTCATTGCCTATGCCCTGCATTTTTGTGAATTTCATAGTGAAAGCACTTCCTTAATTGTATTCATATGTCTTGAGAATGTCCGCTGCAACCTCGGAAAGCGGTATCCGCTGGTCCATGGCACGCTTCTGCATCTGACGGTGGGCTTCCTTTTCGGATATCCTCAGATACTCGATAAGGACACATTTTGCACGGTTCACAAGCTTCATTTCGTTTACCATTTCCGTAAGCGTGCGCTTTTCATCACGTAGGCTGTCCAGCTTTTCCTTGGTGTGCACCGCATTTCTCAGGGCGTTTATGATGAGCGCTCTGGGGGATGATTTGGGGAGAATGAGAAGCCCCGATCTCGCAAGCTTTGCGCATACATCGTCGTACACCTTTGAGGGAACGAATGCAATGGTCTGAGTATCATAGCTTTTGCCCAGAAATGCTGCCGTATCCGCTCCGAACCTGTCCTCAAAGGGCATTACTAAAAGAGCTATATCGTAGCTGTGCTCCACAAAAAGCTCTCTGAGACTTCCGCCGTCGGTGACAGTAATGTCCGTTATCCCTGCCTCGGCGCACATTGACGACAGGCTTGCCTTTATATCCTCCGAGGCGGCGGCTATGACAGCTTTTACTGACGGCATAAACAGGCTCTCCTTTCATACGGACTGCGCCTCTGCACAGTCCCGATGTATTTTTATTTTATCATATAAATACACTTTTGTCAATAGTATTTGCAGGGAAAATATTTGCAACTTGCAAAAATGTGCATATAAATCGCTATATTTGCATTTTACTTGTGTTAAATTGAAATATATACACCAAAATCCTGCCAAATTTGAGGCTGTATTAAAAATGTATTAAAACCGTCGTTTCTGTTGACAAAACTCTGAAAATGTGGTATTATTATCTTGTAACTGATTTGTAACTATTTGATTTGCACAATTTTTTAGAAAGGCTGATAAAATGATCTGTAAAAAATGCGGCAGCGAATGCCCTGACGGAAATATATTCTGCGAAGCCTGCGGAGCAGAGCTTGAAGCCCCCGTTCTTCCCGATAATGTGGACGACAAGGGACGTATGAAAAAGCAGGCAAAACCCAAAAAGGATAAGCCCTCAAAGCCAAAGAAGGAGAAAAAACAGCGCACTCCCGAGGAGAAAGAGGCTTTTAAAAAGAAGATAAAAGCGGCAGGAATATGCCTTGTTCTCATTGCTGTGGTTGTCATCATAGTGATACTGGTGCAGCTTTTCGGTTCAAACGACGGCTACAACGCCGCTCAGAGCATTCCTGTGGGAAGAAACGTGGCGTATGCCGAGTCGGAGACGGGGCTTACCTTCTCCGAAAAGAGCGCAAACGGTATGATAAACAATATGACAAGCTTTGACTACATATGCATTTCCGAAAAGACTACCAAGGTAAGCGGCTCGGAGCAGCCTCAGTGGGTAATTCTTCTTACCGTAGGCGAGGACGATATCATTACTGCTGTCGAGTATTATGACTTTACTCAGCTCAAGCTCAACTGGAAGGGCAGAAAGATGGCTGAAATGCTTGACCAGAACTCTCTCGAGTACGGTATGAGCATAAAGAACGTTAACAAGAAGCTGGGTCTCAAGCCCTATTACATCAAGCGCACTGTTTCCAACGACTCCACCTATTGCTACAGATATTATTTCACCGACCCCGAGCAGGGCTATGACCGCTCCTACAACTATTTCGTTGAATTTTCCGATGTGGAGATGGCGGTAAAGAACGTAAGCTACCGTGAAATAAACTATGCGGCAACTATTCTTGCTGCCGGTGAGACTTCCTCTCCTGCATATGACATTGACCCCGAGGTTTCCGCCGAAGAAACTGCCGATGAAGAAGGCTCTTCGGAAAATAATGAGGAAGGCTCTGAGGAATCATAAGAATAAATTTATCGTTCGGGTCAGATGCCCGAACGATTTTTTTATCTGAGCGTAAGCTCTGAAAGGGGATTTCCGTCCATATCCTTAACTGTGAATTTATTGTCCTCGTAAATGACGTAGCTTCGTGGATTTCCGCCCTTGGGCAGGGATACGGAGCCTGTGTTCACGATAAATATGCCGTCCTTTTCCTCTGCACGGTACAGGTGTGTATGTCCGCTTATCACAACGTCTCCGATGTTCAGCAGCGGCATATTATCGGGGTCAAAAAGATGTCCGTGAGTGCAGAAAACCATTCTTTCCCCGAGCCACATTGTCATATAGTCAGCCATTACGGGGAATTCCAGCACCATCTGGTCAACCTCGGCTTCGCAGTTTCCTCTTACGCAGAGAAGCTCTTCTTTGCGCTCATTCAGCATTTTTATGACCGTTTTGGGAGCATAGCCATCGGGAAGGTCGTTTCTCGGACCGTGATATAAAAGATCTCCCAAAAGAATAAGCTTTTTCGGAGCTTCCGCTTCATAGCGTTCAAAAAGCTTTTCCAGGCAGGAGGCAGAGCCGTGGATATCCGAGGCAAACATCAGCTTCATAAAAAAATTTTCCTTTCCTTTGTTTTGAAGTAATAGGTTTTCGGGATAAAATTTCCGTCAAAAAAGGGCATATCTTACGCATATCCTCCTTTAGGGACGGTTTATGAGGTGAACAAACGCCGCCTTACCCGCATAAATTATTATAGTACGGCATTAGTTCAGGCTGGCGAGACGGGCGGCGGAAGATGCGGATCGACCGTCCTTGGGAGACCCGTCCTATCGGTACCGAATGTCGTTTTATATAAATCGTACCCGTCCGTGCCTGCGGACGGGTACTTTTATTCGGTAGAGACCTGAAAATAGACCTCATTTTCGCTTATAAAAGCGGAGTTTACGTCGATGGTGTATTTGAAATACAGCACACCGCCCTCCTCCGAGAGACGGTTTATAATGCGTGATGTGGAAATGCCCAGAAGCATATCGCCGTACTCTGTACCATAATGACAATGGTGGCGGCGGTTCTTTTCGATAACAAGGTGAGACTCCGCCGAGCCGCTTCTCGTCATTGAAGCAAGGCTCTCACCGATGCAGGAAACAGTTGTGGTGGAGCCTGCAAAGCCTGTGGCTTCGCTGTCCTCATAGGATATCTCCCAGCCATCTGCATTTCCCAGCTTAATGGGCTTGAAGGTTCCCTGAGTGATAAGCTCCATAACATCGGGAGACCCGTTTTTGGAATCCGAAACGCTTTTGAGCGTAATGGTTACTTTTTTTTCTTTTCCTTTTGCCGACGGCATTTTTTTCATTCCTTTTATTTTTGAGATATTTCGTCTATAGATATCTGAGTGACCTCGCCCATTAGTCTTTGACCGATAAATGCGTGGGCGTTTGTTTCGAAAAGCTCCTTGCTGTCGCTGGTGAAGTAGGAAACTGTACCTCTTTCTTCACGTTCGGAAAGCATATTCCTGCTTGCAAGCATATTCATGGTGTATTTTGCTGCCTCGGCGCCCGAGGAGATGAGCTTCACGCCTTCGCCCATATACTCAGCAATTGCATCGTACAAAATGGGATAATGGGTGCAGCCCAAAATGAGAACGTCCACATTTTCGTCCTTGATGGGCTTTAAATATCGCTCTGTCATTGCTTTTACCACAATATCCGAGGGGTCTGTAATGCCGTTTTCAACCATAGGAACGAACATGGTGCAGGCATTGCCGATAACAACGGCGTCCTGTCTGATGTTGCGGATCGCCTTGCCGTATGCTCCCGAGCGGATAGTGGCGGCGGTGCCGATAACGCCTATCCTGCCGTTTTTTGTGGCGGCGCAGGCTGCCTGTACCGCAGGTATCACCACTCCCGTGAAGGGGATATCTCCTGCAAAATCCTTCTGCTTGCCCACTACCGATGAGACCGTTCCGCAGGCGGCGATCATCATTTTAACATCATGTCTCTTGATGAAATTCACGTCCTGACGGGCGTACTCGAGAATTGTCTCCCTGCTTCTCGTTCCGTAGGGAACGCGCGCGGTATCACCGAAATAGATGATATTTTCCGAGGGCATCAGCTTCATAAGCTCTGTGACACAGGTAAGTCCGCCGAGACCTGAGTCAAATACACCTATCGCCTTTTCACTGTTATCTGTCGAGAAATCTGCCATATCCTTTTATGACCGTCCTTTCCTGAGAGGTTAGGCACTGTCTGAGATCAGTTCCTTTCAAAAGCAAGCTTTATCAGCCTGTCAAGCAGCTCGCCGTAGGGTATGCCAAGCTTCTCCATAAGCTTCGGGTACATACTGATGGAGGTAAAGCCGGGCAATGTGTTAAGCTCGTTTAAATATACCTTTCCGTTGTCCGCAAGGAAGAAGTCAACTCTTGAAAGACCGAAGCAGCCAAGTGCCTTGAATGCCTTGACGGCTGTTTCGCGTATCTCCTTTGAGGCATCTGTGGGGATATCCGCAGGGATATTCAGCCCCGAGGTGCCAAGTATGTATTTTGCGTCATAATCGTAAAAATCATTGCAGGAGAGAATTTCGCCCACGTCCGAAGCAAAGGGATTATCCGTTCCGAGAACGGCACACTCCAGCTCTCTGCCCTTGATATATTCCTCAACTATGACCTTTTTATCGTGAGTGAAGGCAAGCTTTACCGCATTTTTCAGGTCTTCAAAGCAGGTCGCCTTGTTGACGCCTACCGATGAACCGCTGCAGGCAGGCTTTACGAAAAGGGGATATTCAAGCTCATCTGCAATACGCTCGCATACGGCTTCAAGATTCCCCAGATCCGACTGCCTTACAACTTGGTATCTCGCCATATTAACACCGTTTTTCTCTAAAACGGTGTGGGTGTATTCCTTGTCCATACAAGCGGCGGAGGCAAAGCAGCCGCAGCCCACATAGGGGATACCCGACATATCCAGAAGTCCCTGAAGCGTTCCGTCCTCGCCGAATTTTCCGTGAAGAACGGGGAATACCACGTCCACCTTTACAATGGTGATACGGTTATCGGTTATCTTAGCAATGCCCCTGTAAAGAGGGTCTGGGAGAATTGCTGCGGGAACGCAGTCGGGGTCGCTTTCCCATCTGTCCTCCTTGATGCAGGAGATATCTCCGGGATAGAAAAACCATCTTCCCTTCCGTGTGATACCGATGGGGATTATTTCATACTTTTCGGGGTCGAGGTGGGATATAACGTTTGAAGCTGAGATCAGCGAGATATCGTGCTCGTTTGACATTCCGCCGAAAATAACGGCGACTCTTGTTTTTGCCATACGGCTCATTCCTTTCGATTTGTGCTGTACTAAATAATATTCTGTATTTTAAGTGATTATGCCTTTGCCTGACGGGAAAGCTCCCTTATCTGCTCGGAGGTGAAGGTGTATTTCTTGCCGCAGAAATGACAGCATACCTCGGAGCTTTCTTCCTCATCTGCCATTGCGTCAAGCTCGGCGCTGCCAATGGAAATAAGCGCTCTTTCCACTCTTTCCCTTGAGCAGTCGCATTTGTAACGGGCGGTGAGATCGTCCATTACATTAGGCTTTAAGCCCTCAAGCACCTTCATAGCCATTTCCTCGGCGGTAACGCCCGAGGAGAGCATCTGTGTGACTGAGGGGAGAGAATTAACATTCTTTTCCAGAATATCAATGCAGCTTTCGTCCGCAAAGGGGAGAAGCTGCACCAGATATCCACCTGCCGCCTTTACGGTAAGGTCGGGATTTACCAGAACTCCCAGACCGCAGACGGTGGGTATCTGCTCGGAGGTGGCAAAATAGCTTGCGATATCCTCTGCTATCTCACCCGAAACGATAGGCACCTGACCGCAGTAAGGCTCTTTAAGACCAAGGTCCTTTACCACCGAAAGGGTGCCTTCCTTTCCCACAGCACCCGAAACGTCAAGCTTTCCGAATTTGTTTAAGGGTATCTCAACAACGGGGTTGCAGACATAGGATTTAACGTTTCCGAAGCTGTCCGCAACGGCGATTAGAGCGCCTGTGGGGCCGTTTCCGTTCATTCTCAGAGTAAGAGTGTCCTTTTCACCCTTGAGACCTATTCCCATAAGGGAGGCGGCAATGGTGAGACGGCCGAGTGCTGCGGTAACTACCGCAGAGGTCTGATGTATTTTCTCAATTTCCGAAACTATATCCGTTGCGTCAATGGCTGTTGCCACAACGGAAGCGTCCTCGGATATGGTTCTGACAATTTTTGCCATAATGGGTTGCTCCTTTATAAATTATGCGTCGGTATGGCAGGCTTCTTTGCGGCAAATACCAGCTTCTCGCTGTCCGTTCGGGGCGGCTCGAGGGAGTCAAAATCATAGACCGCTTCAAGGGTCATTCCCGAATCGGTGAGAGCCTGTTCTATTATCTCCCGAGGGAAGGCAATTTCCGAAAGCTCGTCGGTGTATCTGGTAAATAAGCCCTTTTCGTCCTTCTCGAAAATGTCCAGCGAAATGTCCACCCGACAGTCGGGGGATTTATCATTGAAGCTGTTCTGCCATACGCAGTAAACGTCCTCAAGGTCATAGACGAAGGTGTTGTTCCCTAAGATATTACGGTGCTTGTAAGGGGTGTTCACGTCGAATATGAACATTCCTCCCGGCTCGCAGAAAAGGGAAACCCGCTCAAAGGTCTTTCTGATATCCTCAAGGCTGCCCAGGTGATTTAAGCTGTCGAGAGCGCAGAGGGTAACGTCTATGGTGCCGAACATATCAAGCTTTGTCATATCCTGACAAAGATACTGAATGGGCAGACCGCTTTCAAATTTCTTGTCCATAGCGCAGGAGAGCATTTCCTCCGAAGCGTCGGTGCCGATAACATCATAGCCCAGCCTTGCCATTTCCTCGGACAGGCTGCCCGTTCCGCAGGCAAGGTCTAAGAGAATGCCCTTTCTGCCCCCGTGGAGCCTTATGAGCCTGTCAAAATACTCCGCTCTCTCCTTGTATGATATATTTTCGGTGAGGCGGTCATAAAAATACGCAAATGCGCTGTAGCCGCTCAATTTCAGCCGTTCCCTTCAGCGCCTGTGTTCACGCCGAGGATCTCGTCGGTGGTGGTGTTTTTCAGGCGGTCGAATACGATACGGTAGCCCTCGCCGCTGTATTTGCTGTTAAGTGTGCGGTTAACGCGGCTGATAGTGGCGGTGCTTGCTCCTGTGCTGGCAACGATGTTGTTGTATATCTTCTTTTCCGAAAGCATTTTTGCAACAAGCATTCTCTGGGAGAGGGATTTCAGCTCAAGAGATGTGCAGAGATCGTCGAGAAATTTTGCACACTCCTCCCTTGTTTCAAGGCAGAGTATAGCGTCATAAAGAAAGCTCAGGCTCTTTTCGTCTGCTCTGTTTTCATCCATAATTTATACAGTCCTTCCGGTAATTTGATTTTCGTATTTATACGAACTATGCCGTACTTCTATTTTAGCACTCTAAAATATAAAAGTAAAGGGGTATAGGCATATTTTAATATTTTTGTAACATTTTTCACCTTTTTTCAGCCCGTAAAATCTCTGAACATTATCCTCTGAAAATTTGCACAACCTGTCCCGAATTATCACTCCCGAAAATAGTCGAATTTCCGAAATGAAAAAACCGCCCCGAATTGTATTGACGGCAGAGCGATATTGGTTTATACTTAATATGTATAGCTGTCAGCTCCCGCAGGAACGGGAGCGGGCTTACCACTTTGATAAAAGGAGCCTTTTACATTGAATACAACAGTTTCCGCTTCTATCCTGAGCGCCGATGTCTGCCGCCTGGGAGAGGAGCTTGACAGGATAAAGCAAAGCGGTTGCGATCACGTTCATTTTGACGTAATGGACGGGGTCTTCGTGCCAAACATCAGCTTCGGAGTACCCGTTCTTGCAGGCGTGCGCAGGCATACGGATATGTTTGTTGACGTTCATCTTATGATAACAGACCCGCTTAAATACGTGGGGGTTTTTTCGGACAACGGAGCGGATATGATAAGCTTTCATCTCGAGAGCGATTCAGACCCCGCCGCTGTTATCCGTGAGATAAAGGCAAGGGGCAGAAAGGCTGGGATTGCCATAAAGCCGGGAACTCCCGTAAGCAAGGTGCTGCCCTATGTAAGCTCTGTGGATATGGTCCTTGTGATGACCGTAGAGCCCGGCTTCGGAGGACAGGGCTTTATGCACGAGACGCTTGGCAAGATACGTGAGCTTAAAGCATACATCGACAGGGAATGTCCGGGAGTTCACATTCAGGTGGACGGCGGCATCAATGCCGAGACCGCCGCTCTTGTAAGAGAGGCAGGAGCGGATATCCTTGTGGCAGGCTCATACCTCTTCAAGGGGGATATGGCTGAGGCTGCACGCTCAATGAGATAAGCCCGACAGTATTTCCACCGCATTTTTGGGTATCACCATTTTGTCGTGTTCGGACAGCTTGGCAAGAGACGCTTCGTCCGCAGGGATAATGGTTCCCGTTTCGGAAAGGCTTTCGTACAGAAGGATATCATCGGGCAGACGGACTATGAGCCTTAAATGATCCTGTCCGCCCGTAACGGCACTTTCGGGGCAGGAAATGCTCAGAGACTTTATCCTTTTGCATACCCTTATAAGCTCCTCGGCGGAAGCTGTGGTTATTATCATCGGGCATATTCCTCCCGACTGCGGCTTACGTGTCATAATAAAAACGCACCCTCCCCATCTTACGGGAATTATCTCTACAGATACTGTATATTTCCCCTTTTCGGGAAAAGCTCTTTCCACCATTTCGGATATGAGCAGCGAGACCTTTGGTGAGCCTTCACCGAGCTTTTTGACATTAAGTCCCGACAGGCACAGCTCCCTTTCGGATATGACTGCTCTTGCCGTGTGTTCTCCCGTTCGTTCTATCCGCAATCAAACACCACCTTTACATCAAGGATTATATTTATATGAAAAAGAAAGAACCCCGTATGCTCACTACCTTTGTACGTGAGCAAAGGGAAGGTAAAAGTAACCGCCCCGATGATTTCGGCGCCATGGTCAATATGCTTTTAGTGCTTACTGTAACGGCGGCAATGTCCGTATATTACTACGGAATGAGAGCGGCAGTGCTTTGTGTGCTGTGCGTAGGAGTTTGCTGGGGGCTTGATGTTCTCTGCCTTATCCTACAGAGCAAAAGCCTGCATATCCACGATATTTCACCCATAATAACAGGGCTTGCCATTGCTCTTATGCTGCCTGCCTCCGTGCCGTATACCATAGCCGCTGCCGCCTGCGCATTTGCTGTATGCATTGCCAAGCATCCATTCGGCGGTCACGGCAAAGAGATAGTAAACTGTGCTGCGGCAGGATATATTTTTGCGGAGCTTTGCTTTCCCTCGGCAGTGTTGTCATACCCTAAGCCTATGACGGCGCTTCCTCTCACAAACATCATAACAGAAGGGCTTTATCCCTCCTTTACCTCGGCGGCAATGCGCTCCACATCTGCCTCATATACGGATATTGAGCTGCTTATCGGCAATTTTACGGGTCCTATGGGCTGTACCTTTACAGTTCTTACCGCTGTATGCGCCCTGTATCTCATATCCAGGAAAGCTATTTCTGGAACGGTTTTCTTCACAGAGCTTGCAATAGTTCTGGGCTGGAGCCTTGCGGCAGGAGGCGTTTTCAGGGTAAAGACCGCACTTGTGGGCGGTATGCTCCTTTTCGGATTATCGGTACTTTCCTGCGATAACGGCATCGTTCCGAAGTCTGTTCCCGAGAAGCTGCTTTTCGGCGCTGTTTCGGCGGTCATTCTCATTGCCGCAGGAGAGATATCCCGCCTTGAAAATCCTGTGGTCTATGCGGCAGTGCTTTCTGCACCCTTCGGCAGACTTACGGGTAAATTTGGCGAACTTGCACGCCGCAGAAAGAGAGCAAAAAACATTTTCGGAAAGTATGCCGATGATATCAGCGAAACTATTGCAATGACAGGGGGCGGCGACGATGGAAACGGCTAAGAAAAAATGGTCATTTTCTGAGGGACTTTTCACCCATAATCCCGTTTTTGCGGCGGGAATGTCCCTTGCCCCTGCCATAATCATAGCAAACACATTTCACGGAGCGTTGACCTATGCCGCCGTATTTTCCTCGGTAACGCTTATGTCTCTGATGATTTCCTCCTTTCTTCCGAGAAAGCTGCCATATGCCCTTCGTATAATATTATATACCTTTATTGCGGCGGCGGTGTATATCCCGTTCTGCATTTTTTTCGAGGGACGGCTGGATTACGACCTGTCAAAGCTGGGCGTTTTCCTTCCTATGATAGTTTCGGGAGAATTTATCACCCGTGCGTCCGAGCTGAGATTTTTCCGCATGGAAAAGAGCAGAATGATACTCGATGTCATATCCCACATTTTAGGCTTTTGCTGGGCAGTCATATTTCTGGGCTTTGTGAGAGAGCTTTTCTCCACAGGCGGAATTGACGGCACACTTTACGGCATAGGCTTTACCATACCCATTCTGAACGCTCCCTGCGGCGGATTTATCCTTATCGGGCTTATGGGCGCATTTATCAGATCCTTCAAGAAGGAGGGCAGAGCAAATGAATGAAACAGGCTTCCTTCAAAGTCTCCTAACCTCCGTGCTGATGTCGGTAATTGCCGAAAATTTTGTTTTTGCCAGAGCCTTAGGTGTTACTCCGATGATAGCTGCCGCAAAAAACAAGAGAACTCTTCCGGGAGTGTGTTTGGGAGTTTCCTATTTTACGGCGGCGGCTTCCATAGCAATGTGGGGAGTATCACAGCTTCCCTTTGCGGCGGAGCGTGACAGGCATTATCTTGTGGCGCTGTATGCACTTATTGTCGGCAGTATTTATCTTGTCACCCTTCTTTGTGCTTTTTTGTTTGTAAGAAGCAAATTTCCCAAATTTAAAAAATATGTGCATATTTCAGCGTTTAACAGCGCTGTTATGGGTACAATATTTCTGAGCGCTTCGGGCTGTGAAAGCTTCGGAGAATATCTCCTTTTCGGACTGACAGCAGGTCTTGGCTTTATGGCGGCTTCATATATGCTGTCGGGAGTTTACACACAGCTTTATTCGGAAGACGTTCCCGGAGCATTCAGAGGCTATCCCGCGGTAATGATCTTTTCGGGAATAATGGCAATGGCGGTGTACGGCATTTTAGGTCACGCACCTGCTTATATATAAATATGAAAGGACAACAAAATGAAAAGAAGAAAGAAAATTTTCAAGCCCAAAAGGCATTATAAAATAAAAAGAAGAAACGAAAATGCGGTGAAGATAATTGCAGGTGCGGCGGCTGTGGCAGCGCTTATTTTCGTGGGCTACAGCGTTGCGGGACCTATCGGAAGATACATCGCCTCCCGTCCCGACAGAACAGAGTCGGAGCCTTGGACGCCTTCCGATACCGATGTTGTTTCCGAAAGCCTTCCCGTAGATCCGGAAAGCGTTTCCGAAGCTGTAAGCAGCGTTCAGACGGAGAGCCTGCCTGCTGTAAGCGAAACTTCTGCCATAGCAGGTGAAACAACACAGGCACCTGCCGTTTCAGAGACAGAGCTTATCGAAACCGCTCCCGCAGCCGTTGTCAGAGAGGGCGGAGCGGCATATTACCTTGCCCCCGACAGTATGGCAGATTCCGACAGCCTGAACGCCGCTCTGGACGAGCTTGGAGCAAGCGGCTGCAGTGCTGTCATATTCCCCGTAAAGACCGAGGGGGGAGTGTTCCACTATGCCACCGAGCTTGATTTTGTGGACACCGTTATTGACGGAAACGATCCTGTTGTTTCCCAGCTTTCCGCTTCGGATATCGTAAATGCCGCCGAAAGCAGGGGACTGCGCCCCGTAGCACTTGTTTCCGTGCTTTATGACAACAACCGCTACGGTGATTACCGTGACGGCTCCTACAGAAGCGAGGACGGCGATACCTGGCTTGATACTTCTCCCGAAAAGGGCGGCAAGCCATGGCTCTCTCCCTTTGATGAAACAGCACAGGAGTATCTCTGCGATATCGTCACAGAGCTTGGCAAGGCAGGCTTTACAGAGGTCATATGCGACGATTTCATCTTCCCCGAGTTCCGTTCTTCGGATATTGATATGCTGGGCGAGGAGGTATCGCCCTACAGCGACCGTTACCACGCTCTCACGTCTCTTGCGGTGATGATGAACAATGCAGGAAACGAGGCAGGCACGGAGGTAATGCTCAGAATTACGGCAAATTCCGTTATCAGAGGCTACAGCGAGCTTTTCTATCCCGACGAGCTTGATGGCTGCCGCATAATGATAGACTACTCGGAAAACAACATCAGCCGCACTATGGTGGCAGGAAACGAGGAAGTCATTCTCGATGATATGGATATGTACGAGAAGATAACCGCTGTTTACGGCGAAGTTTCATCACGCTGCGGCGATCTACCCGCATATCCTATGCTTGACAGGGAGTCTATGTCCGCGGACGATTTTGACGAGGCTGTGAAGGCTCTTACCGCAATGGGCTATGACAAGTATTACGTTTATTGATCGGAAGGCGTTACATAGATGGAAATAAATTACATTCAGGCGGTAAGAGATATTTTTGCCAAAAGAGAAGCTCCGCCCTTATGTTGCGTTCACAGCTACGGCTGTCAGCAGAACGTAAGCGACGGGGAGAAGCTTAAAGGACAGCTTTGCCTTATGGGCTGCGGCGTTACCGATGATATGACCGCCGCGGACATTATAATCCTCAACACCTGCGCCGTTCGTGAAAATGCCGAGCTGAAGGTTTACGGAAATATCGGAGAGCTAAAGCGTCTCAAGGAGCAAAAGCCCGATATGCTCATCGCTGTGGGCGGCTGTATGGGACAGGAGCCTAAAACGGCTGAGAAGATAAAGAAATCCTACCGCCATGTGGATATCGTTTTCGGCACATTTGCCGCAAAGGAGCTGCCAAGGCTCATATACGAGGCTCTTACAAAGAAAGAGTTTATCGTTGACACCGCCGAAAGAAACACCGAATGTTTTGAGGATATCCCTGTGGTGAGAAGCGAGAAGTACAAGGCAGGCGTTTCCATAATGTACGGCTGCAACAATTACTGCTCTTACTGTATCGTTCCATACGTAAGGGGCAGGGAGCGGAGCAGAAGCCCCGAAAGGATAATCGAGGAGATAAAAAGGCTCACCGCAGACGGCTGCAAGGAAATAATGCTCTTAGGACAGAATGTCAATTCCTATGGAAGAGGGCTTGATGAAAAGATAGATTTTCCCGAGCTTTTAAGACGCATTGACAATATTGACGGGGATTTCAGAGTGAGATTTATGTCTCCCCACCCCAAGGACGCCACAAGGGAATTTTTTGATGTAATTGCCGAAAGCAAAAAGATTTGCAAAAGCGTTCATCTGCCCCTCCAGTCGGGCAGTGACCGCATTTTAAAGGAAATGAACAGGCGATATACGGCAGAGCAGTATATGGAAATGGTTGAATATGCCCGAAAGGTAATGCCGGGTCTTTCCATATCCACCGATATTATCGTGGGATTTCCCAACGAGACTTATGAGGATTTCAAGAAGACTCTTGATATCGTAAAAGCAGTGAAGTATGACAACATTTTCTCGTTTATTTACTCAAAGCGGACAGGCACAAAGGCTGCCGGGATCATCGACCATACCTCCGAGGAGGACAAGGGAATATGGTTCCGTGAGCTGCTTGCCGTTCAGCGTGAGATATCCGAGGAGTATTACAAGCGCTTTTTGGGAGCGGAATTTGATGTGCTTTTTGACGGCACATACAAGGAAGAATTTATCAGCGGCAAAAGCGGCGAATTTATCATCACCCTTGTGAAAGGCTCTACCGAGCTTATCGGCAAGATGAGAAAGGTTAGGGTCACAGAGACACATAACTGGGCGGTCGAGGGTGAGCTGATATAGTTCAGAGCAGAATATCAAAAAGGCGTTTTCCAAAAAAACGGAGAACGCCTTTTTGATATGTTAATTTTTGATGAACACTGTAACGAACACCACCTCCCGGCGTTTAATCTATGAAAGGGAAAGGAGGCTTCCAAATGAGGCAGGAAGAGCAGTACAAGGAATACGCCGACAGGGTGTACAAATATCTTATGAGCCTCAGCGGAGGAAACGACAGCCTTTCCGAGGAGCTTACCCAGGAGACCTTTTTCCGAGCCATAACCCACGCCGAAAGCTTTGACGGGCGGGTGAAGATGACCACCTGGCTCTGCGCCATTGCGAAAAATCTCTACATATCCCATCTGCGCAGGGAAAAGCGGCGGGAGGACTGCGAGATAGACGATATCCCGATGGATACCGACATTTCGGGAAGAATGGAGCAGAGGGATATATACAAGGCTGTTCACCGTCTCCCCGAGCCATATCGTGAGATAGTGCTTCTGAAAATACACACGGATATGAGCTTTTTGGAGATAGGCGAGATATTCGGAAAATCCGAGACCTGGGCGAGAGTGACCTTCTTTCGAGGGAAAGAACGGCTTAGAGAAATTCTGAAAGGAGAGGATATTTTATGAAAACGGACTGCGATATCATCAGAGACCTGCTCCCTCTTTATTCGGACAAGGTATGTTCGGAAAGCAGCAGGCGGCTTGTGGAGGAGCATTGCGCCAAATGTGAAGAATGTGCCGAACAGCTTACTGCAATGTCCGCAGAGCTTCCTCGGGAGGAAAAGGCAGGAGGGGCGAAAAATCCGCTGAAAAAAACAAGAAGGCATTATCTGAAGCTGGCATTTTTAACGGCAGCAGTGGCGGTGCCGATGGCTGTGGTCATATGCATTTTGTGTGCCATATCCATAAATGAAACTAATCACAGCGGACAGATAAGCTGGTCGGCAATTGCTGCGGAGCGTGAAATGACTGATTTCGGAAACTTGCTAAAAAAGGGCAATTACCGCAAGGCTCTTTCAATGGTGGGCTTCAAGGGGCTGGACGATGTAAACAGAAAAAACGAGGGCGAGCGGCTTGATGCCTATACAAAAATATTCGGAGATTTCTTTTCACAGTATCCCATATCGGATATTGACTGCGAAGCACATTATTACTGCACGATAATGAGGGGCGAGCTTGATCTTTACCTTGACCAAAAATATACCTATGATATACCTCTGAAAGTGTACATATGCTTTGAGATGGACGAGGAGGGTGACTGCTATATTACTAAGGCAATTGTGAATAGCGATGATACTGGCGATAAATACCAAAGCAGTGAAGACGAATGGATGGAGATCGATGATAAATTTTCAGTTCCCGCTTACCCCGGAAATTTAGCTCTTGAAAGAATAGAAGGCGCTCTCAAAGGAAACGGTTTCATCGGTTCGGATAATACTCTGCAGATATTTACTTCTGAGTTCAACAAAAGGAATAACGAGGTTTATAGGATTTATGACAAATATATCGCCGAGGGCGACTGGGAGAACACCGAAACGGAAGAATGCAAAGCCGAGCTTGCACCTATGGTCGAAGCCCGAGATGAATATCTTGCGAATTACAGCGCAGAGGTAAAGAGGCTTTTCACCGATGCATACACCCTTATATCGGTCGAGGGAGAAGAGCCTTATTACTCCGACGAGGTCTATCTTGATAATTCGGTTTATGCTTATGGCAAAGGCTGCTTTAAGCAAAGATTTACTCTGAATATGGAGACAAAGGAGGGGGAGAGCTTCTTCGTAAAATTCACCTCCAAGGTGCAGTATTTTGCGGATATCCCCGAGGACATAGAATTTTCTGACAACGCTCCCGAAGGGTTCAGAGAGGGATTTAGTAAGCTATTCTGCTGAATAATATCATGAAAAAGTGCGGTTTTCTCAGAAAAATCGCACTTTTTCAAAAAAAATAATTTTTTTTGAAAAAACACTTGACAAACGCAAAAAGATTTGATATAATATAATAGTCGTCAGGACAGACTACTGAAAATATGGAGAAGTCGCCTAGCCCGGTTTATGGCGCACGACTGGAACTCGTGTATGCGTTAATAGCGCATCGAGGGTTCGAATCCCTCCTTCTCCGCCAAGAAAGACCACGTAAGCTTAAAGTTTGCGTGGTTTTTTTATGTCCGCATTTTTTCGCATATTAAATTTTCTTTGTTACAATGACCGTAAAAAGCGGTGGGATATTGCAAGCTTTTTGAGCAATATCCCACCGCATTATATTATGTATGTCCTAACATCATTATTAGTTTTGAATTACTGAGCCTGAGCCGCATTAAGCTCGTCAACAACCTCTGCAACGAGAACATCAAGGGCACCGGAAAGCTCTTCTCTTGTGGTAGCCCACTCAACGCCATGGAGAGCAGCGTTAAGACCAACGCTCTTATTTGCGTTTGAAGTGGTAAGGCTTTCGATATCGCTGGACATACCGCCTGCAATATCAACAACAGGGTACTGACGAGCAAGGTCGTTTATCTCATAGCGATGAGCAATTACGTCCTCGGGCCACTTGTAGTCCTCACGGCACTGCTTGTCATATACTTCCTTTGCACCCTCATCAAGCGCAGCAGCAAGACCGCACTCTGCGTAAAGAGCAACACCGAGAGGATTTTGCGCGCCTCTTGTAAGGCAGAAGCCGTCAAGCACAGCGTCCTGCCAGGGGTGCTCAGCGTCGGCAGCATTGGGAACGGGTGCCATACCCAGATTTTCGGGAGGAATCTTTGTGGACCAGGACTCGGGAGGATTCATAACAGCCCAGGAACCTGTAATGAAGAACAGCTCTCTGCCTTCAGCCATGAACTGAGGCTGCTCAGCCCAGTCATAAAGGGACTTATCCATAACAAGACCCTTGTTGTAAAGATCGAGCATATTGTTCATAGCCTTTTCGATCTTCACGCTCTGCATATTAACAACTATCTCGCCGTCCTTAGCTTCAATGAAAGCTTCTCCGCCGGAACGATAGAGAGCAAGCTCAGACCACCAGCCGTCAAGACCGCAGTTGTTGTCGGGGTCTGCTTCAATAAATGTCTGGAGCATATCCGAGAAGGTATCCCAGTTCCATTCGCCTGCTTCATAAAGCTCCCAGGGATCATCAAAGCCGTATTCTTCAATAGTCTGCTTGTTGTAAAGAACAACATTGTTTGCGGAAACGCCTGTAACAAATGCATAATGCTTGCCATTGAAGTTGTACTTGTCCATAGCCACCGCAACATCGGACCAGAGGTCGCTGTTTAAGTCGATATAATCATCAACAGGCTGGAACATACCGTTGATAACGCCCTTGGGAAGGCACTCTTCATCACGGGGGAAAAAGTCAACGCCTGTGCCGCCGAGTACGTGTGTGCTAAGGTCTGAGTAACGTGTTTCCCATGTAGTGGGAACCCATTCAATGCGGCAGCCATATTTGTCCTGGAACATACTGAGCTGTACGGGGAGAGACTCGCCCTCAACGGGGTTGATATCCCAGTGGCTGAGGAACTTAATGGTCTTGTTTTCCAGAGTTTCGTCACGGAGCAGAGAAGCAGCGCCGCTAATAGCCTCCACGTCCTCGCTTGCCATAGTTACGGTAGTAGTCTCGCCTGTGGTAGTAGCCGCTGTAGTAGATGCAGCAGAAGTTTCTCCGCCTTCTGTTGAATTTCCGCCGCCGCAGGCTGTAAGTCCAAGAGCGAATGTAAGAGCGGATATTCCTGCTACTGTTCTTTTAAAGTTTTTCATAAAAATACCTCCATTTGATTTTTTTGATTTATTGCTTACTATTGTTATTCCTGATTGTTAACTGCCTCGATCATACCGTCAAAAGCAGGCTTTCTGCTGAGATCGTCATTGAAGATAAGCGGATAATCCGATGACAGCCACGAATCCGTATCACTTATTCCCCAAAGAGTAACGCTTGTGATGGGAACTCCGTTTTTGCGGAGCTTAAGTATCTCTGACATGAACTCTTTATAATAATCGCCCTGTTCCTGCTGCCAGTTGTCACTCTTGCCTCTGCAAACATCAAGCTCGGTCACGTTTATCTCAAGTCCCAGCTCGTCGTAATATTTCTGCAAAGCTGTCATATACTGTGATATGCTTATATCCACGTTTATATGTGACTGCATTCCCATGCCGTCAATGTTTCCTGCCTCAACAACAGGACGAAGAAATGTGATAATGTCGTTCTGCTTTCGTGTCTGGTAGGAATTGTAATCATTGTAGAAAAGCTTGGTACCTTCGGGTGCATATTTTCTTGCAAACATAAATGCCTGCTCAATGTAATCTTCACCAACAGTCTGATACCAGAGGCTTTTTCTCATTCCGCCGCCGTCATCGGCAGCCTCGTTAACAACGTCCCAGGCTCTTACAAGTCCGGGATAATTTTCCTCGGTCCATTCCATAACATTTTTTATGTAATTTTCCATTCGTGCAAGCATTGTCTCACGGTCAGCAAGCTCTCCGCCGATGTCGTAATTCTTATAGAAAAGCCAATCGGGAGTCTGATTGTGCCAAAGAAGGGTGTGACCTCTTACCGTAAGTCCGTTGTCCCTTGCGAAATCAAGCTCGGTCTTAACAGCGTCAAACTTAACGGCGGGAGAATACATATACTTGTCAATATCACGGACAGTTTTGTTATGGTCCAGTATTGAATCGGGCTTGAAGCTGTTTCCCATGGTCATACTGTTGTACTGAGCCTTTATAAGCTTTGCATACGGCTCCTTATCCAGAAGATTTGGCGAGGTAGCGGTACCTATTCTGAAATAATCCTTGTACTCTTCCTTGAGAGACGGATAATCGGAGGTGTCAACAAACTCTGTTGCCACAGCCTCGGGATAATAGGTATAATCTCCGCAGACCTTTACCGAAAAATCGTCGATATAAATATCCTCAAGCCTGTCGCTTTCCACATAAACGATAATATTTTCCGCATTCTTGGGAACGACATATTTGCCGCTTGCTTTTGAATATGAGCTTTCCGTTGTGTTTACGGAAGCGATGGTGTTATAGGACGTATTATCGTTAACAGTATACTGAATTGATATCCTGACGCTTGGATTTGAGCTTCTGAATGAACCCTCGGCTTCAAGCTCGTTGCCTCTGAATTTATCGGCATTGTACTGAACGCCGTCCCAGGAGTTGTTTCTGTTGAATATTCTCAGTGCGCCCTTGTCGGAGGCGGCTTCATCTTCGGAATATCTTAGGATAACAGTACCTCTTTTTTCGGCAAGGAAATTTTCATCAGAAAAGCTTTCGCAGATAACAGGAGGCTCAGTATTTTCCACAGCAGTTTCGGACAATATGCTCAGTACCTCTTCGGTCATACTTTCCTCGGAAGCACTCTCCGTGACAGACTGCTGCTCAGGAGAACCCGTGCTGCCGCAGGCTGATAAAAAGAGGATACAAGCTGCTGCTGCGCCAATTTTTTTGATATTCATGGCATCATCTCCATTTTAACTGCATTATATCTTGCTGTTTGATTTTGTTCTTTTCTGTATTATAACATACGCCCAATAGGTAAAGCAATACAATTATTGCTTTTGTGTTGACCAATAATTGTGCATTATGCCTTTTGCATATCCTGGCTGAACAGGAAAACCATTTATATTAAAGGTTTAATATCGCAAAATGTGTAAAGCAAAGCGCAATATTCGGCAGGAAAAGAGGAAAAAAATAATATATAATTAAACCAACGATTATTCTTGCAATACATAATCAGGTAATATCCATAATTTTTTTATCGAAAGGAGTCAAAATTAAATTCATATCAAAAAAAGAACTGCTGAACTGTTCCCGCGCTTACAGGGCGTGAGACATTCAGCGGTTCTTTTTATTATCAAAAATTGTTATTTATAAATTTTTCTTCCTCTAATATCGTCAATTCCCGATTTTCTGTAGTAATATGTGTTTATCACATCACGCCACTGCCTGCTGTTTAATACCTGTTTTTCAAGGCGCACTTCGGCTTCACGGTAAATATCCTCGGGCAGCTTGTCTTTAAGGGAACGCCATCTCATAAGAAGCTCTTCCGCTCTCTCCGCCCCTTCAAAATGGCTGTCGTAAATATGCTGTATCAGAGTCTTTCCGCTTTTGAGCATATAGGTGTAGGGCAGATGATGGAAAAACAGAAGCAGCTCCTCGGGACAGGCAGAAGCATTTTCATACATCTCCTCGTTATGGGGAGCGTACTGTGCTGTATATCCCGTTCCTGTCGTCTTTGTTCTGTCAACACCCATACCGTCTCTGTCGGAATAATGATAAGTTCCCCAGGGTGAATACTCATAACCGTCAACGTCCACCCCGTAATGATAATGAGGCGTAACCATCCAGCCCACACCCAAAGGAGAAGTGTAGCTTTCGTAAATTTCCCGTGATGACAAAAGCATACGGCATATGATATCAGCCGTTTCATTATGGGAAGTCACCGCCGCCCTTACCCATTCTTCCGCTATCTGCTCAGCCGAAAGCCCGGGGTCAAAAATCAGCCTGCCGTAGCCGTAAAGATTAGCTCCCGCAAGAGGATCACCCGTCCAGCAAAGGTCATTTCCAACATTTGAAACTCCCGCCGCCCCCAGAATATTTCTTTTAACAAAGGAGCCTTCACCACCGTGATACGTGTCAAAGTCCAGACATTCCTTCCACATAGGCACAAGGTAGCAAAGATCTATCTGCTGTCCCGTGTATTCCTGAGTTATCTGAAGCTCGCACAGACAGTTTGTATGAGACATTGCCCCGAACAGCGGAGAAACAGCTTCTCTTATCTGAAAATCCATAGGACCGTTTTTTATCTGCAGATATACGTTGTCCCCGAATTTTCCGTCCAAGGGCTTAAAATTGTCATAAGCAGCCTTTGCCCTGTCGGTAGACCTGTCTCTCCAGTCAACGTGGCAGTTATAAACAAAGCACCGCCAGATGACCTTGCCGCCAAAGGGCATTAAAGCAGCCGCAAGCATATTTGCTCCCTCAGCGTGATCTCTGCCGTAGGTATGAGGACCGGGGCGGTTTTCCGAGTCGGCTTTGACAAGAAATCCTCCGAAATCGGGAATGTGCCTGTAAATGGTTTGTGCCATATTTTTCCACCAATTTATGACCCTTTCGTCCAGCGGGTCGGCAGTAGTCAGCCCGTCAATTTCCATAGGAGCGGCAAAGTTTATGCTGAGATACAGCTTTATGCCATAATCACCGAAAATATCCGCAATTTTTCCGATACGGGGAAGAAATTCCTCGGTAATAAAAAGGGTCTCGGTCTTATGCACATTAACATTATTTATGCATATGGCATTTATCCCCACAGAGGAAAGGAGCCGTGCATAATCCGTAAGCCTGTTCATATCCGAAACGGGACAGCCCTTCTCGTAAAATATAGAAGCACCCGAATAACCTCTTTCCACCGTACCGTCGGCATTGTCCCACTGATCTATCATTCTCAGGTGATAGCAGGGCTTTTCGGTAATGTTAAGGCTCTCGGGAGAATATCCCCCCGAAGCGAGGATAAGAAATCTGAAAACTCCGTAAAGAACGCCGTTTTCATCGCCCCCCTCAACAGTAACGCTTTCGTCTGAAACGGAAATACTGTATCCGCCATCTCCGAAGCTTTCATTTACCCGAAGAATAAAGCACCCACCCGAAAAAGGCTCGGATATCCTTTCGGGGATATTTCCCGTAAGCCGTTCGTAAGCCGTCTCAAGCTCCTTTGCGGCAGAGCTTATCACCCTGCCGCAGGAGAGTACGCAAAGCCTTGAAAGATACCTTTCCGCCCATTTCATGGAACTGTCCTTGCCGTAAGCAAGCCAGCAGTCATAAAGCCTATCCATAGCATTTTACCTTTCAGATATCTGTAATCCTTCTTCAAAGTCCTTGCCGTCATTTCTGACGATGTATTCTTTTCCGTCAACGGAAATGACGTATTCCCCCTTGAAGCCGTAAAGCTCAAAGCAGCCGTTATCATCAGTCACAGCGGAATATTCCGTAGACCATTCCTTTTTGATAAGTCCCGAAAGCATATCATAAGCAGGCTTGGGAGAGCTGTCACGCCTAAGAATACCGCTTGGAGCATTGAGCCAGCCGCCGTCGGTAAAATCCCAGCCCGTAACCGCCTCCACAAGAGGGTGAGCAAATAAAATGCGGTACATTTCTTCAAGCACATTTTTCTGCTGCTCCTCATATTCGGGCAGCGACTCCCAGCTTTCGGGGTTAAAATCGTTCAGATCAACTATCTCGGGAGGCATAGGCTTTCCCGAAATAATTGTATTTTCCGTAAAATGGATAGGCAGCCCGAAGCGCTCAAAACGGTGAAGTACACTCTCAAGCTTTTCGGCGCCCCAGTATCCCTGATGCTGATGAGACTGAATGCCGATAGCGTCAATGGGAACTCCGGCGTCAAGACATTCTTCAATTACCCGTGCATAATTCTCGGAAGTGTTAAAATCGTTTATAAGCAGCACTGCATTCGGGTCGGCTTCTTTTGCCGCCGCAAATACCGACTTGATAAGAGGGATCCTGCCAAAGTGCCTGCAAAGCCTTGTAACAGCATTGTCATACCTGTCAAAATCGGGCATAATGACCGTTTCATTGATAACGTCCCACAGCGTGACCTTACCCTTGAATGCACTTACCTCACGGGTAATTCGGTCAAGCTGTCTCTGCATTATCTCCTCATCACTATACTTCAAAAGCCAGTCGGCGCAGACCGTATGCCAGCAAAGAGGATGACCCTTTACCTTTGCCCCGATCCTTGTGATACGGTCAACGCATTTCATAAGCTTGTCCTGCATAAGAGTGCCTTCCGTAGGCTCATACTGACCCCAATAGAAGGGGAGAGTGCCGTAATTGAAAAGTGCCTCCCAATACTCCGCACGAGGAGCAAAACGAGCCTTCTCCTCCTCTGTTTTCGCATTAGTGTATGCCAGAACATCAAATGCGCCCCAGCCGAATAAAAAGCTGTGATTTTTGAGCTTAACGCTCACCTGCTTGCCCGAAGCAGGCTTACCGTCAGCTCCTGTGATAATGATTTTTTTCCCCGCCTTGCGGTGTTCATAGTTTTCCATATTAAAAACTCCTTACCGAAGAATAATTTTGTCAAGAAATTCCAAAATATCGCCAAATTCCTTTTCCCGTGCTTTTGGGGAAAAACCGTGATCCTCACCCTCATAGAGGATAAGCTCAGCGTCCTTAAAGCATTTAGCGGCTTTTTTTGCATAGCAAACATTCACAATGCTGTCCGAGGTGCCGTGCATAATAAGAACGGGAGCGGTGTATTCACCTATCCTTTCAAAAATATCATAACGGGGAACGCCGTCGTAATATTTTCTCGAAATAGTGTGACCCATAAAATCAAAGGGAGCCGTCATAGCTGACGGGTCTCTCGTAAGCCACTGATCGGGAATACAGAAGGCAGGATATAAAAGCATTGCCCCCGAGATATCATCTCTCTGAGCCGCAGTAAGAGCCGATACGAACCCACCCTGACTTTCGCCGTATAAAAATAGCATTTGGGGCATATAGGTTTCTTTAACGTAGTCAATAACAGCATTAAGGTCGGAAATTTCCGAAGCAATGCTCATATCGGTGCCGCTTCCCACGCTTTTTGAATTTGCACCTCCGCCGCAGAAATCAAATGCAAATGTGCGAAATCCTCTTTCCGCCAGATAATTTGCAATATCCGAAGTGTTTTCGGAGCACTGATTATAGCCGTGACAAAGTATCACAGCGCATTTGTTATCCTGCATTTCAGGGGAAAATTCACGTACAAATATGCCCTTTCCCATAAAATATTCCTTTGAAGAAGTCTTCTCCGTGATATGTATCACAAAGGGCGACAAGGGCAGACCCGTACTGCTGAAAAGGTCGGGAATTGTAGGGTCATTCTCATAAGCATATCTGAGCAGCAGAGGAATATCCTCACCATCGTATTCAAGTATGATACCATTGTGGGTAAGCTCTGCCCTCGGACGAATAATTTTTCCACTCAAGGAAACTATCTCAAAATGCCTCGGCGTATCATTTTTCATTCTCACAGCCTTGTTGTCTGTAAATGAAAGAACTATCCGACCGCACTCTTCCATCTCGGCAGACGCAGGAAAAATATCCTCGGGAACAAGCTCGTCCTTGTAAATAAGTCTCTCCGCACAAATTGCAAGCCTTCGTCCCACGTCACGCTTGTTAATGGGGTGCAGATCGTTTGACTCGCCAATGTCGATAGTCACAGCCATAGCGGTCTTGGGAATGTCAAGACACTTTCGCTGCTGCTCTCTTATCTCCGCCCATGACAGCGGCGGAACGCACTGCACAGGGTCGTCAAAATTGCAAAGCTGAGTAAAAATAACGGGAATATCATAGCCGCAGCGCTCCCTGTACATCTGCACAAAGCGCTTAAAAAGCCCATAATATCTGTCGGGATCTCTGTCATTTGACTCCCCCTGATACCATAACAGTCCCCTGAAATTTACGCCGAAAGCGGGAGCGGTAAGAGCGCCGTACATGGAAAGGGGCAGCCCCTGAAAGAATACATCCGGCTCAAGATATTCACCTCTTGCCGCCACAGCATATTCCCATTCACCCGAAAGGTCAATGAGCCTGTCACCCGATTTCAGACAGTATTTTTTACCCTTAACAAATCCGCCCCTGCCCTGTCTCACTTCAAGGCGGATATGCAGAATATTTTCACCCCTGTGAAGGACTTCCTCGGGAACAGGATATATCCTCGGCGGATACATATAACCCGTATTACCTACCGAAACGCCGTTAACAAACACCTCGTCAGCGTCGATCATAGCCCCGAGAACAAGCACAGCCCCCGATATATCCATATCATCGGGAATGAAGAATTTCTTTCTGAACCATACCCGTCCGCAAAATCCCGAAAGCTCGGGGTCATCTCTGAAATAAAAAGGGATATGGCATTTTGTAAATTCGTGAGAAGCAGTAAAAATATCCTTTGAAATATAGTCTTTGCTTTCAAGCTCGGCACACCATTTTGCGTACTTGACCCTGTCAGCCTCTGCAGTATTTTTTTCATAATCGGGAACAGTGCAGCGGGCAAGGAGATCCTCATATCCACCCAGCTCCATAAGCATTTCGTAAGGCATTCTCGCCTCAACGGGAGAGCCGCCTGCCGAAGTGTTAACAAGTCCCACAGGGACATCAAGCTTTTTCGCAAGCTTTTCGGCAAAATAATATCCTGCCGCACTCATATCCATAAGGTCATCGCCCTCGGCGCACTTCCACTCGCCGCCCTGAAAATCGTCATACTCCTCGTCTTTTCCGAAGCAGCACATCACAGGCACACGAAATTCCCTGATGAACTTGTTTCCATTTGGAATTACGGGGTTTAAGGGGTCAATGGTGCGGCATATGGGCAGCTCCATATTTGACTGACCGCTTATGTGATAAAGCTCGCCGAAAAGAACATCGGAAAATACTATCTCCTCGCCGCCGCAGGAAAAGGTCATAGTGTAGCCTTCAAATGACGGTGGATAGGGGGGAATGATAATTTCATATTCCCCGTTTTCATTTGAAACGGCATTTAATACCGTTTCGTCGGTCCTGCCGCCTGAAATAGCAAGTGTTATCTTTTCTCCGGAGGGCGCCTTGCCCCGAACGCAGTTTTCCTGTCCACTTTGAAGTATCATATGGTCTCCAAAGAGACGCATTACCGTAAATTTTTCGCTCATAAGGCTCACATTTCCGCAAGTTCCTTCATCTGCTCCCTGACAGCAGGATAAACCTTGTCATACAGTCTGAAAAACTTCTCATAAACGGGAACATTCTCAGGAACTGGCTCCTGAACCTTGTCAACGCCGCATATCACATCGCAAGCCTCGGGAACACTGCCATAAACACCCGCACCCACAAGTGCAAGAATAGCCACACCCAGAGCA
>JAGAJF010000138.1 GCA_017829005.1 Oscillospiraceae bacterium
AATATACCGAATAACTGTTTACAACCGAATTTGTTTGTAGTATAATAATACTATAAGTCCGAAAATGAAAGGAATTCGATTATGAAGATCGACTGGAACAGCAAATATACCACCATTTCAGCTTACACAATAATAACCTTTGCAATATGCCTTGCATTGGTGCTTGTGGTGGTATGCTTCTCCTCAATTATGGGAGCCTTTAGCGCGGCTGTAAGCACATTATCCTCATTTGTATGGGGATTTGTGATAGCTTTTCTGTTAAATCCTGTAATGATGCTCGCCGAAAAGCTTTTGAAAAAGCTGATTGAAAGAAAAAAGCCTCACCCTAAGCTTTGCAGATTTATAAGCACCATTATTGCCATAATCTTCGGTATTGCCGTGATAGCGGCTTTGATAGCCATTATCGTCCCCCAGGTACTTGAGAGCGTTATGACGATCTTCAGCAATGCCCAGAATTATATCAATAATATTTATAGCTGGATAAACACCACCTTAGCCGAATATCCCGACATTGCAAGATATCTGAACAGTCAGCTGGACAGCATTGAAGATACGGTCATAACAGCTGTCAACAGCCTCATTCCAAAGGTAGGTGACTGGGCGCTCAAGCTCAAGGACGGCGCTGTGGGATTTGCTGTGGGACTTAAGGATTTTGTTATCGGATTTATAGTTGCGGTCTATCTCCTCCTTGACAAGGAAAAATTTCTTGCACAGAGCAAAAAGCTTATTATTGCCATATTCCCCGAGAAGGTCTCTTATGAGATAAAAAGGATATGCACTAAGATAAATAAATCCCTGAACGGATTCATTACAGGCAAGATACTTGACTCGTTCATTATCGGAATGTTATGCTTTATCCTGATGACCATTTTCAAGATGGAATTTCCTGTTCTTATCAGCACCATTATCGGAATTACCAATATTATCCCGTTTTTCGGTCCCTTTATCGGAGCGATTCCCTCGGCTCTTCTGCTGCTTATTTCTGCCCCATCTCAGACATTGCCGTTCATTGTGCTGATATTTGCGTTGCAGCAGTTTGATGGAAATATTCTCGGCCCTCATATCCTGGGCGACTCTACGGGACTTCCCGCATTCTGGGTAATGTTTGCAATATTCCTGGGCGGCGGACTTTTCGGATTTGCGGGAATGATACTTGGCGTGCCCATATTTGCAGTCATCTATGCGCTTATCCAGGAGACAATCGAATTTCTTCTCAAGAAAAAGGGACTTCCTTCAGAAACGGACGCATATCTTCCCGAAACAGTTCCCATTGAGAAGCAGGGCAAGCTGCAGAAAAGTAAAAAATAATATCTGAATATGACTTAAAGCTGACCGTGATTCTGCGGTCAGTTTTTATATTCAGACAGATGAATAAAGTCTCTTGATAATGCATATTTCTTGACAGGGGAGGCGATTTTCTGAATGAGGTAATCAACATTTTCAAGACAGATGACCCAAAGGATTCTTTTAACAAGTTATGGGCAAAATACATAAGCCTTATGGAAAAGCTTTCGTCTGTAAAGTAAGTATTTATATGTCAAATTGCGGCTGTGGTGTAATATTACGCTGACAGCCAATTTTTTATTCGGGAGGGTACAGAGATGGATAAAGCGGCTATTTATTGCAGACTTTCGGAAGAGGACAGAAATAAAGCCTGCAATACGGAGGACAGCGAAAGCATAAAAAATCAGAAGGCAATGCTCACCCAATACGCCGCCGAGCATATGTGGGAGATATACGATGTATACAGCGATGATGACTATACAGGAAGCGACAGGAACCGTCCTGCCTTTAACCGTTTGCTTAAAGACGCAGAGGAGGGAAAATTCAACATTGTTCTCTGCAAGACCCAGAGCAGGTTTACAAGAGAGCTTGAGCTGGTGGAAAAATATATTCACGATCTTTTCCCGCTGTGGGGTATACGATTTGTAAGTGTGGTGGATAATGCAGACACATCGGTGCGGGGCAACAAGAAATCACGGCAGATTAACGGGCTGATAAACGAGTGGTATCTTGAGGATATGAGCGAAAATATCAAGGCGGTGCTGACTAACAAAAGAAAAAACGGACTGTTTATCGGTGCATTTGCTCCATACGGGTATAAAAAGGACCCTGATAAAAAGGGTCACCTGATAACAGACCCCGAAGCAGCTGCGGTTGTCAGAGAAATATTCGATATGTATTTAAGCGGTATGGGAAGAGCGGCAATAGCACGGTATCTTAATGAAAGGGGAGTGCTGTCTCCGGGAAAATACAAGGCAGATAAAGGTGAAAAGTACAGTAATACTTCAAAGCTCGAAGAAGCAAAATGGCACGGTCAGACGGTTGCGGCTATACTGAAAAATGAGGTCTATATCGGAAATCTGATACAAAACAAGTCTCACAGCATTTCATATAAATCCAGAATAAAAAAGCCTGTTCCGAAATGCGAATGGATAAGGGCAGAGGGAACTCACGAGCCGATAATTTGCAAAGAGATATTTCATGCGGCTCAGGCAATTTCCGAAAGCAGAAAACAGCATACCCATATCGACAGGAAAGTGATGAACATTTTTTCGGAAAGGATATTCTGCGGTAAATGCGGCTCAATACTCAGGACATCTGTCTGCAATCACAAGCGCTATCTGAGGTGCGGCGGGAAAATGTATGACAGTAACAGCTGCGAGGGCACTTATGTGCTGTATGACCGCATATATAATGAGGTACTGTCTCAGATAAGAAAGCTTACCTGTGAGCTTTCTGACATCTGTATTATCAAAGAGAACGCTGCTTTACAAAATTCATCGGATAACGCTCTGAAAGCTGTGGAAATAAGCATTGAAGCGGTCAGACGGCAGATAAAAGAAACACGGGACTGCATTAAGAAGCTTTATATAGATAAAACGAAAAATGAGATCACATCTGAGGTATTCTCAGAGCTTATAGGCGAGTTTACGGCGGACGAGACTAAGCAAATGTGTATACTCAAAGAGATTGAGGATAAAAAGAAGCTTATTGAGAATGATATTCTGAACAGGCAGGATAATTCGGAAGTGATAAAAAATTATCTGGAATGTGACAGACTGACATATGAAATGATCAGGTTATTCATCAATAGGATAATTGTTCACAAGGATACGGGAAGATCAAGAAGATTTTCACTTGAGATATTCTGGAATTTCTGATAAACCTATGAGCCATATGTTGCTATTTACGGGCGGCAGCAGAGCAGAAGGCACGCACAACTTATGACAATATCCTGCGCTTTGCCGATGACCCCGATGTCAGGGATCCCATCAAGTTCCTCAGACAGAGGGAAATCGTGCATTTTCAGAGGTTTGGCGAAGCCCTCCGCATAACCCAGGATAATCTCAATTCCAGAAACTTCTACGCCTTTAACCCTGAATTTGATAAATAACGGAAACAAAACGTAAAACGTGTTCGGTACACAAATTTGTGTACCTAACACGTTTTTATTATTTACTGAGCCATCAGGCTGCATACCTTATTTGAAAATTCAACAGGGTCGTCGATCTGCATTCCCTCGATAAGGAGAGCCTGATCGTAGAGAATGGAAGCATAGTCCTTGAATTTGTCCTTGTCAGTATCGAAAAGCTTCTGCATTGCGGTGAATATCTTATGATTTGGATTGATCTCAAGAACCTTTTCGGAGGTGACCTTCTGATTCTGAGGGTTCTGATTGAGTATCTTTTCCATTTCAAGCGATATCTGTCCGAAGCTTGAAATGCATACGGGGTGGGATTTCAGCTTGTCGGAAATGCGGCATTCCTTGATCTTGCCGCCGAGAGCCTCGGTAATAAGGGCAAGCATATCCTTGTTATCCTCGGACAGCTTCTTTGTCTCTTCCTTCTGCTCCTCGGTGTCAATGCCAAGATCGCCCTCGGAAACATTTCTGAACTCCTTCTCGCCGTGTCTCATAAGCACCTTGATGGCAAATTCGTCCACATTGTCGGTGAGATAAAGTATTTCGTAGCCCTTGTCACGAAGCAGCTCGGTCTGGGGAAGAGCTTCGATCTTGCTTACGCTGTCGCCTGCAGCATAGTAAATGTACTTCTGATCTTCCTTCATTCTGGAAACATACTCGTCAAGAGTTACAAGCTTCTTTTCTGCGGAAGAAGTGAAGAGAAGCAGATCCTCAACAGCGTCCTTGTCTCTGCCATAATTGTCATAAACGCCGAATTTAAGCTGAACGCCAAAGGATTTCCAGAATTTCTCGTAATTCTCACGATCGTTGTTCAGCATTTTTTTCAATTCGCTCTTGATGGACTTTTCAATGGACTTTGCAATGAGCTTGAGCTGATGGTCGTGCTGAAGCATTTCTCTCGAGATGTTAAGAGAGAGGTCGGCAGAGTCAACAAGTCCCTTTACAAATGAGAAATAATCGGGGAGCAGGTCTGCGCATTTATCCATAATGAGAACGCCGCTGGAATAAAGCTGGAGACCCTTTTCGTAATCCTTGGAATAGAAATTGTATGGTGCCTGAGAGGGGATAAAGAGGAGGGAATCATAGGTAGTTGCGCCCTCAACCTTGGAGTGAACATACTTGAGAGGATCGGTGTAATCGTAGAACTTTTCCTTGTAGAAATTGTTGTAATCCTCGGGTTTAAGCTCGTTCTTGTTCTTTCTCCAGAGAGGGACCATACTGTTGAGAGTTTCATTCTCAATGTACTTCTCGTATGCCTCGTCGGAATAATCGTCCTCCTTGGCGTCAGCCTTTCTGCGGGATTTTTCCACGTCCATCTTGATGGGGAAGCGGATATAATCGGAATACTTCTTTACAAGCTCCTTGATTCGGAAATCGCTGAGATATTCGCTGTACTTCTCGTTTTCGGTGTCGTCCTTGAGAGTGAGGCGAATCTCGGTGCCCACAGCTTCCTTGTCGTCCTCTTCAATGGTATAGCCGTCAATGCCGCAGGAGGTCCATACATATGCCTTATCGGAGCCGTATGCCTTTGAACGTACTCTTACTTCCTTAGCCACCATAAATGCAGAGTAGAAGCCTACGCCGAACTGACCGATAATGTCAACGTCCTCGCTCTTCTCGTTTTCATTCTTGAACTTGAAGGAGCCGCTGTTTGCAATGATACCAAGGTTATTTTCCAGCTCGTCTGCGGTCATGCCGATACCGTTATCGGTAATAGTAAGGGTGCCTGCCTCCTTGTCGGCAATGATATTTATCGCAAAATCGGATTTGTTCATTCCAACCTTGTCATCGGTGAGAGATTTGAAATAAAGCTTGTCGATAGCGTCGCTGGCGTTGGAGATAAGCTCTCTGAGGAATATTTCCTTGTGAGTGTATATCGAGTTGATCATCATATCCAGGAGCCTTTTGGACTCGGCTTTGAACTGTTTGGTTTCTGCCATTGTAATGCACTTCCTTAAAATATTTATATAATATTATTAGCACTTTACTGTTGTAAGTGTTAGCACTCGTTCTTATTGAGTGCTAAATTTATTATAGCTCACCTGTATATAAAAATCAAGAGGGACTTGCATATTTTTACAATTTGTTAATACATTTTCTGCTTTTATATCCAAAACAAAAAAATGCCAAGAAAACTTTGCAAAAATGCTTGACAAGTGTACTTGGCAGTGCTATAATGAAATTGCAAAGTTAACTTGGCAATTACATTATTTTTGGAGGATAATATAATGAACAAAGAAGAAATTCTTGAAAAGAGCCGCAAGGAAAACAGTCAAAGGGATCCATATGAAATGGAAGTAAATCTTAATGCATCAAATATCGGATTAACGTGTGGGATAATACTTTGTTTTATTTTGTTCCTTATACAGATTTTTTGTGGATTGGGATGTAATTACGGCTTGTGGAGCATAATTGCATCAGTAAATGCCGGTGCCGGTATTTATAAAGGAATAAAACTCAGTAACCGCAATAGTATGTTATTGGGTGTGTGTTATTTATTGGGTGCTTTATTGGGAGCTACAGCTTTTGTCTACAGTATGATTTAAGGAATGGTCAAAATATGGAAAACAGTCTTGTCTTAAAAAACAGATTAAAGGAAATACGGAGTGAGCAGGGGCTTTCCCAGAGCAAGCTTGCGGAAATGGTGGGAGTTTCACGAAACACCATAAGCTCCATCGAAACGGGACAGTTCTGCCCCACAGCCAAGCTTGCCCTTATCCTCTGCATTGCCCTTGATAAAAAATTCGAAGATATATTTTATTTTGACTGACATCTGGATTCATTATTTTTAATTTTTTCGGTATAAATACCAAAATGTTTTCCAAAAGGTTGAAATCCCTTTGATAATATGGTAAAATAAAAGTTATGTAATCAAATGGGAGGTTCTTCAATGGAAAAAAAGAATAGCTTTACAAGCAGGATAGGTTTTATCCTTGCAGCCGCAGGCTCTGCCGTGGGACTTGGAAATTTATGGAGATTTCCATATCTTGCGGCAAAATACGGCGGAGGAATGTTTCTGCTGATCTATCTGCTGATAGCAGTTACATTCGGCTTTGCACTAATGATAACCGAGGTAGCCATAGGCAGAAAAACCGGAAAAAGCGCTCTCGGTGCATTTTCCGAGCTGAATAAAAAATGGGGCTTTACAGGCGTGCTTGCAAGCCTTGTGCCTTGTATCATTTTTCCATATTACAGCGTTATCGGCGGCTGGGTGGTAAAATATCTGGTGGCGTTCTGCTCCGGTCAGGGCAAGGCGGCGGCAGGGGATACCTATTTTACGGGATTTATTTCTCAGACAGCCGAGCCTGTCATATGGCTCAGCGTATTTCTGATTCTTACCGCTGTGGTAGTAATGCTGGGCGTGCAGAAGGGCGTTGAAAAGGCAAGCCGTGTTCTTATGCCTGTGCTGGTGGTTCTGTCGGTTATAATTGCGGTCTACAGCGTAACAAGAGAAGGGGCAATTGAGGGTGTTATCTATTACATAAAGCCCGATTTCAGCAAGTTTTCCGTAAGCCTTGTTTTTGCTGCTCTGGGACAGCTTTTCTACTCCATGTCCCTTGCTATGGGTATTATGATAACCTATGGTTCCTATATGGATAAAAACAGCGACCTGGAAAGCTCTGTCCGTCAGATAGAAATATTTGATACGGGTATAGCTTTTATTTCGGGACTTATCATCATTCCTGCCGTTTTTGCTTTTTCGGGCGGAGACGAGTCGGTGCTGAGCTCGGGACCCAGCCTTATGTTCATCACTCTCCCGAAGGTTTTTGACAGTATGCCCTTCGGTTCGGTAATGGGTGCGGTATTCTTTATCCTTGTGCTGTTTGCGGCTCTGACCTCTGCAATTTCCCTTATGGAGACAATAGTATCCTTTATCGAGGAAAAGACATCGCTAAAAAGACCTGTTATCTGTCTCATAGTTGTTATCGCTTCAATGATACTTGCTGTGCCTTCTTCACTGGGATTTGGTCTCCTCGAAAGCATTCAGATACTGGGACTTTCAATACTCGACTTCTTCGACTTTATCAGCAACAACGTTCTTATGCCAATTGTGGCTTTCCTGACCTGCATTTTTGTAAGCTATGTTGTTAAGGTGGATACGGTAATTTCCGAGGTGGAGCTCAGCTCTCCCTTTAAAAGCAAAAAGCTTTATGCTGTGGTCATCAAATATATTGCGCCCGTGTTCATTCTTATTATCTTTGTAAGCTCTGTGCTGAAGGGTCTCGGAATTATTGATTTCTGATAATAAAAGTGCCTTTCCCTGTGATGGGAGAGGCACTTTTTATGATATCATAAATAATTTATAAGCTCTTTTCTTACATTATCCATTCTGTTGTCTGCAAGTCCGAAATTCATTTCCTTGTAGCTCCATACCGCACGGGAAATATCAAGTCTGTCGAATGCGGTATTTATTGCCTTGAACCACTTGAGGGCGTCCTCGGGCTCGGCATTCTCGATAACTCCGTATTCGCCGCAGTACAAAACAGTACCGTTTTTCTTTGCAGCTTCATATGCACGTGAAAATCTGTCAATGAAAAATTCGGGTGTTACGGGGGGATCACACTTGTCAAAGCTCATTCGGAATTTTGTGTCCATTCCTTCGTACCAGTATGCACCCTGATGGGTAAAGTTCATAGGGTCATAGCAGTGGAAATTGTAAACTACCTTGTCGTCATAAGGTGCTTCAAGGTCGGGAACAGCGTCGGGGCTGTTCTGCCAGTAGCCGCCCACTAAGATAAATGTATCGGGAGCAAGGCGGCGTATCCTTTCAATACAGCTTTTTATAAGCTTGTTCCAGGTAACGCTGTAGCTTTGCTCTGTGACCTCATTTAAAAGCTCGAATGCAATCGTTCCGTCGCTTACTGCATAACGCTCTGCAATGCGTTCCCAGAGCTTCATAAAGCGCTCCTGCAAAACAGGGCTTTCAAAAAATCCCGATTCGCCCTCACCTTTGTCGAAGGAATAGCCTGCTGTTTTGTGGAGGTCGAGGATAAGATTAAGTCCCGCTTTTTTGCACCAGCTTACGGCATTGTCAATATATGCAAAGCCTTCTTCCTTGAAATTGCCGCTTTCGTCCTCAAGAAGATCGTAATCAATGGGGAGACGAACGTGGTCAACCATCCAGGAGGATATTTTTATGATATCCTCTTCGGTGATAAAGCTGTCGTAATGCTCCTTGGTATGGCAGCACTGTGAGAGCCAGCCGCCTAAGTTTACTCCTTTTTTATAGCCTATAAATTCAACCATAAAAATCTTCCTTTCAAATTTTTTTATAACTCCCACTGCATAAATCAGAGGGAGATGATGTTTATTTTACATATCAGAAATTTTCCGAGATCTCCTTGTTAAGAGCATCGATCTCATTCTGAACTGCATCGCTTATCTCGTCGCGGGTGGTAGCCCAGTCCTTGCCGTTGTAGGAAGCGTCCTTGATGGGATTGTGGACCATATCGTAAATGTCGGAGGAGGTTCCTGCATAGAAGTCGATAACGGGATTTTCATTGGTAAGCTCCTTTGTCTTGTGCCACATATCGATCATCTCGTCAGTCCAGCCGTAATCCTCTCTGTACTGCTTCTCAGCGATCTCCTTAGTCTTTTCGTCGCCTACAGCCATAAGCTTGCACTTCATAAATGCTGCAGCTCCCTCGGGATTGGGTGCGCTCTTGCAGAGCGCATATGCGTCAACTCCGGAAGGCAGGTAATAATTGTCAGCCTCGGGATCCTTGGGCATAGGAACAAACATTATCTCGCCCTCAGCGCCGAACTTGGAAAGATCTGCTTCATAAAGTGCCCATATACCGCAGGGATAGAACAGAGTATTGCCCTCAGCAATTCTCTGAGGCTGTTCTACCCAGGAGTATTCAGCCTTGGGAAGAGGAAGATTTATCTTGTTCATCTCAAGCATAAAGTTTTCTGCACGTTCCATTTCAGCGCTTAACAGGTTGCTTGTGATAACGCCATCCTGCATATCAATAACGGGCTTACCTGTGGTGAGGAGGAAGTTTATCTCAAACCACCAGCCGTCAAAGCCGTACTTCTTGTTCTCAGGGTCGGAAAATTCCACGCACATATCTTTGAAGGTGTCCCAAGTCCAATTGCCTTCTTCAAGAAGCTCTGCAGGATCCTGAAGACCGTTTTCTTCAATGGTGCGCTTGTTGTAAATGCAAACACAGCCTGCATCGGTGGAAACTACAGCAACATAGTGCTTGCCGCCCAGAGTGTGAGCATCGGAAAGCTTCTTTGCACCTACGCTCCACAGATCGCTGTCAAAATCAAGATAATCGTCAAAGGGTTCAAACATTCCTGCAATAGCCTTACCGGGGAATGTGTCAAGGTCAGCGGCAGGGAAGAGGTCGGGAGAGGTTCCGCCCAGAACCTGTGTTGAAAGGTCGCTGTAACGGGTCTCGTATGTAGTGGGGATATACTCGATCTTTCCGCCGTACTTTGTCTCGAAAAGCTCAAGCTCAACAGACTTGGGCTTGCCGTTTGCAGGATTAAGGTCCCAGAATGAAAGCCACTTTACTGTACCGTTTTCCAGCTTTTCATCTTCGCCGATATCCATTTCGGCAACAGCAGCCTTATCTTCTTCGTTGAGTTCCTTTGCAGGAGTGGTCTCTGTGGTCTGGGAGGTCTCAGCAACAGTTGAGGCAGTGCCATCATTGCTGCCGCCGCAGGCTGTCATAGAACCCATAAGTGCAAGTGCGGATACGAATGCCATAGTCTTCTTCAAATTCTTCATAAAAACATCTCCTCTTGTTTTTGTGCCGTGATTTACTGTACTTATAATTTAACATATTTCTGCTTTGGGAAATATCATATTTTTGCTTTTGTTATCAAAATTTTGTTGCAATTTTTCTGCGAGTGTGATATAATTATAACAGTGGGGTGATATAATGTCTCAGTCCGAAAAGGAGCTTACATATAGGGCGTTTCTGAACAGAGAATATGAGTTCAGACATTCGCCCTTTGAAAAGGAATTTGAATTTTACGACTGTGTAAAAAACGGCGATACCGAAAGCGTTGAGCGGCTGATGACCCCTCTGGGCAGCAGCGGAGCAGGAGTGCTTTCCGATGATCCTCTGAGAAATCTGAAATATCATTTTATTGTCACCATAGCTCTTATAACCCGTTTCTGCGTTGAGGGAGGTATGGAAATGGAGACTGCCTATACCCTGAGCGACCTGTACATTCTAAAAGCCGATAAATGCAGCAGCGAAAAGGATATCCATGCTCTGCACAGGGAAGCTGTTCTTGAATTTACCCGTCAGATGAATAAGCTTGCTCACGGGAATGTGTATTCAAAGCCTGTGATAATGATCATGGATTATATTTACGATAATCTTCACTCAAAGATATCCGAAGTGGATATTGCGGAATATATTTCTCTCAGCCCATCATACATATCCCGCCTTTTCAAAAAGGAAGTTGGTCTGACCATAGGTACTTATATTGCGGTAAAGAGAGTGGAAACGGCTCAGAATATGCTGAAATACTCGGATTATTCGCCCGTTGACATCGGAAATTATCTTGCATTTACGTCTCACAGTCATTTTATCAGCGTTTTCAGAAAATATACGGGAATGACGCCCAATGAATTCAGAAAAAAATATTACCGTGACAACTGGGGAGATATAAAGCATAGCAGTGCAAAAAAGTGACATAAAGTGCAGATATCTGATATATTTATGTAATGCAATATGTATAATGGAGGTATAATTTAATTCAGAAAGGATAATAAAAAATATGAAAAAGAATAATTTACTTTGTATAACTGCCGCACTTATTTCCTGCGGTGCGCTTTTATGCTCCTGTGCAGCGTCACCCGAGGCTCCTGCCCCAGCGGAATCAACAGCGGTGACCGAGGCGGCGGAGGATATTTCCGCTGTCAGCTTTAAAAACGGTCCTTCGGGGCTTTTTGAATGTGCCGACGGCTGGTGCAACGGCAGTATGTTCAATGTTACATGGCGAAAGGAAAACTGCACCTTTGAAAACGGAAGAATGCAGCTCATCATCGACAGGGACAAGAAGGACGGAAGCGTTCCCTATTCGGGCGGCGAGTATCGTTCAAAGGATTTCTATGGATACGGAAGATACGAGGTAAGAATGAAAGCTATCAAAAATGACGGTGTTGTTTCCTCCTTCTTCACCTATACGGGACCTTCCGACAACAACCCTTGGGACGAGATAGACATTGAGATACTTGGAAAGGACACCACAAAGGTGCAGTTCAACTACTTCACCGACAGCAAGGGAAATCACGAGTATCTTTATGATCTTGGCTTTGACGCTTCGGAGGATTTTCACGATTATGCCTTTGAGTGGCATAAGGATAAGATAGTCTGGTTCGTGGACGGAGCGGAGGTCTATTCGGCAGAGGAGAATATTCCCGTTACTCCCGGCAAGATAATGATGAATGCATGGTGCGGAACGGGTGTTGACGGCTGGCTTAATGCCTTCGATGACAGCAAAATGCCTCTGACAGCAGAATATGAGACTATTTCCTTTACTCCCTTTGATGAATAAAATCTCGGCTGAAAGGATACATTTATATGAACTACACAGTAACTGAAACGCCCTGCAAAAGCGGGGAAAACAAGATATTCGGTGTGCTTTATCTTCCGAAGGAGCATAAGGACAGGCTGCCTGTGGTTATATTAAGTCACGGCTACAACTCCTCTTATTCCCATGTTCTGGATATTGCCCAGAGCCTTGCGGAAAGGGGATTTGCGGCATACTGCTATGATTTCTGCGGCGGCTCTACACTTTCAAAAAGCGGCGGCAGCTCTGCCGATATGAGCATTGAGACAGAAATATCCGACTTGAAAAATGTTATCTCTATGATATCCGAGTGCAGCTTTGCCGATACCGAAAGGATATATCTTTACGGCGAAAGTCAGGGCGGCTTTGTTTCCGCTCTGACAGCAGCGCAGTTGACTGACAGGATAGCAGGTATGGCACTTTTATATCCTGCATTCTGCATACCCGACAACTGGATATCGGAGGATCCCGAAAAAATGACCGAGCCTGTTGATTTTATGGGAATGAAGCTGTCAAGAAAATTCAGGGAAGGCTTGCCCGAGTATGATGTTTTTGAGGCAGTAAGCAGATTTAAAGCGCCCGTTCTTCTGCTTCACGGGGATAACGATATGCTTGTTGATATTTCATATTCCGAGAAGCTTTGCTCAGCCCTTGAGAATTGCCGCCTTGATGTTTATGAAAACGAGGGACACGGATTTTCCCCCAAGGCGAGAAAGCATATGCGTGAAGCAATGGTGGCTTTTTTTGAAAAGCTTGCTTTCTGAATAAAAAATGTGACCTGCCGCTCCCGATAAATTAGGAGCGGCAGGTTTTCTCTGTACAAAAATAGCAAAATGCCTGAATGTCGGCTCGCATAACGAACCGACATTCAGGCAAATATTCAAATAGTGGAGGAGAAGAGGAATTACTCCTTCTTTGAAACTGTCATTGTAACCGCTGCGGCAGCCAATACCGCTATTACAGCTGCTGCGGAACTATTGCCTGTTACAGGCATTTCGGTAGTGTTATCTGAAACCGGTGCAGTCTCTGTTTCATCAGCAGTTGCCTCGGGTTCTGCGGGTACAGCTTCTTCGGCTTCTGTTGTTTCTTCCACAGTCTCTTCTGCTTCGGCGGAAGCAGTTTTAAGAACAGCATTGTTGTCAATAGTAAGTGTTTCAAGTGTGATACCGTGACCCATAAGAGCCATTCCTGCTGTTTTGAGATGCTCTATGCTGTCTCCTGTAATTGAGAACTGTGCCTGAGTGCCGTCAACATCAAGGGCATATGAATCTCCGCTTTCGGAAAGAACAATGCCTTCGCCGCAGGTAATATCGCTTATGAAAGGCCAGCCTGCGTCATTTATCATGGGCTTAACTACCCAATAGGAATGATCGGCCTTTTCTGCAAGAGACGCGTCTGCTGTGTATGTAATTGTGATGACCGAGTTTTCGGTAAGCTCTTCAAACTCCGAAGCAGGAATAGTTGTGTTAATGCTCCAGCCCGTTTTGAAGTCCTTGTTTACATCATAAGCAAATGCTGATGCTGCAGCCATTGCAAGTGCTGTGCAGGCTGCTGTTAGTCCGGCGATTATTTTTTTCAGTTTCATAAAATATCTATCCTTTCGTTTTTGAATTTTGTATTCCGTTGGTTTATGTTAATATTATACTACCAAAATAATATTATAAATATCAGGTTTTTGCTATTTGTATCTAATTTTTGCACAAAAATATTCCCGATACAGAAATGCTTTTGTATCGGGAATACATATTTATTAAGATTTTTCTTATAGCTAAAGTAAGCTTTACGCTCTGAGCTTGGATATCTGGTTTTTAAGCTCCTTGGACATACTGCTGAGAGTTTCGCAGGAGGCAGCTGACTCTTCGGCGGTGGCAGAGTTCATCTGCACTACTCCGGATATCTGGTCTATTCCCGAGGTCACCTGATGGACAGCCTCGGACTGAGATGCGGAAGCCTGGGAAATTCGTGTGATAAGCTCATTTGTCTGCTCGGCAAAGGTCTTGACAGCCTTCATAGATTCTGCGGTAGCTTCTGCTATGCGGGAGCCGTTCTCCACAGCAGTAACTGTGGCAGTAATGAGATCCCTTGTACTCTGAGCAGCTTCCGAGCTTTTTGCAGCAAGATTTCTTACTTCATCGGCAACCACCGCAAATCCCTTTCCGGCGTCACCTGCACGGGCTGCCTCAACAGCGGCGTTAAGTGC
>JAGAJF010000139.1 GCA_017829005.1 Oscillospiraceae bacterium
AAATCCTCTCGGGAGGGAGGTGTAAAATTCGTATGACGATAATCGAAGTATGTGCGTTGTCAGCGCTTGCCGTTGACATAATTCGCCTTATCATAGATATTCTGAAATACAGAAATGACAAAAAAGACTGACCGCCCAAGTCCCTACCTTGAGCGGTCAGTTACTAACATCAGGTTAGTGACAAAACCCACATAGGAGCAACCGTCTACACGGCTGCTTCTTTATTTTTAGTATATCATAGTTTTTTATTATTGTCAAGAAAATTTTTTGTATAAACCCACCGCCGCCCCATTCGGAAAAAATGAGGCGGCGGTGGGTTATATATTGCCTTGCTTATCCATATATGCCATTTAAGTTGAATGAGCCAGCTTTTTAACAGCGTCTGCAAGCATATCGGTCTGGGCTGCGGTGTTGAAAACAGAGGGAGAAAATCTTACGCCGCCCTCGGGAAGTGTTCCTGCGCTTCGGTGGGCAAGCCCCGAGCAGTGAAGTCCGCCTCTGAGGGCAAAGCCTCTGTCGCTGAGATATGCCGCAGTTTCTTCGGGGGAGAAGCCTTCCACATTAAAAAGGACAATGGGCAGATAGCTGCACCGTTCCCGCCTGTATATTCTGACGCGGCTCTCGTTCTCAAGCGCATTTATAAACCGTCGGCAAAGCTCTGTCTCACGGGAATGTATACGTTCTGCTCCCACCCGTCTGATGAAGTCTATCCCCGCTCCCACAGTCACGATGCCTACGGTGTTCACGGTGCCGCTTTCGAGACCCTCGGGGAGAAACGGGGTCTGCTCCGCATCGAGAGATGTGCTTCCCGTTCCGCCTTCTAAGATGTGGTAAATGGGATATTTCCCGTCGGTGATGAGCATTCCCGTTCCCGAAATGCCGTACAGACCCTTGTGACCGGGCATACAGAGAATGTTTATATTGTCACGTTTCAAATCTATGGGAATAACTCCGCATACCTGCGCTCCGTCTCCTACAAAGCAGATATTTTTTCTGCGGCACAATGCGCCTATCCGCTCATAGGGGAGAAGCTGCCCGGTCACATTGCTGCCTAAAGTGCATATGACCGCTTTGGTGACGGGAGTTACAAGGCTCTCGAAATTATGCACCGTCACCGAGTCATCCGCTGTGACATCGGCAATGCTGTAGGTGAGACCTCTTTTAGTCAGCTCATAAACGGGGCGGAAAACGGAGTTATGCTCAAGTGATGAGATTATTACGTGAAACGGTCTGCCCTCCCGCAGGTCACGCTCTGCCAGCCCTTTTATAGCCATATTCAGGCTCTCGGTGCAGTTTGCGGTGAATATCACGTTCTCGGGAGGGGCGCCGAACATTTCCCCAGCCTTTTCACGGACAGAATAAACAGCCTGCGCTGTGTCCATTGACATTTTGTGACCGCTTCGTCCGGGGTTGCCGCCGTATCTTACGATCGCCTCCGCAGCCGCTCTTCGCACGCTTTCGGGCTTCGGATACGTGGTGGCTGCGTTGTCAAAATATATCACATAAGATCATTCCCTCCGCTTTTATTTTGAGTCTGACTGCACGCTGCTGATGGATCTATATGAAATGCCGTTGTCCTCCATAATCTTGACGAGCCTGTCGGAACGTCCCGAAGCGGTAACGCTGTAGCCGCAGCCACGGAAAAGACTGTCGGGAGTTCGCTTTACCTCGGCGGATATGCCGTTTTTTTCAAATACAGACTTCGCCTTGTTTGCATAGGTCACGGAAGCAAAAGCAATGATGTGCTTATTCACGCAGATCACCCTTTCAGTTGACGGAAATTTATGCTCCGTCTTGCTTATTATATTCAAGCAGGGCGATTTGTGTTACGGGTACTTTTAATAAAGCTCAGCGGATCATATTTTGCGGTTTGAAAAAAATAAATTCGGGGCAGCTGTCCAAACGTGCAGCTGCCCCGAATTTATTATATAAGAACAAATAAGCAAACCGAAAAGTATACGCCGCTGTCAATCCAAAGGATAATTCTTCAGATCGGGCAGCTCGTCCAGAGTAAGCACTCTTTCGTGATTATATGCCTTAGTAAGAAGCTCAACGGTGGTGTATTCATCGTTTATCACAACGCCCAGCTTCATAGTAAAGGGATCGCTCCAGGTGCCCCAGAAGAGCCACCTTGCATTGTCATTCATAACCTTGTCGGGGTCCATAACGCAGCCGTTTTCGGTAAGAGCGATAAGCTTGGTCTTTTCACCGTAATTTGACGCCATATCCGCAAAGCGACCGCTCTGAGAGGAGTCAACGTGATTGCCTGCGTAAATATCCCAGCCGTGAATGTCCACAGTCTCGTCTCCGGGATACCACTCGGGGTCCTGACCGTTCCATACCCAGATAAGATTTGTAAGGTTATGCTCGTTTGTCATCTTGTCGTACATCACATTCCACAGCTTCTTGTAGCTCTCGGCTTCGCAGTCGCCCCACCAGAACCAGCCTCCCGAAGCCTCGTGAAGAGGTCTCCACAGAACGGGAACGCCTGCGTCCCTGAGACGTGCAAGCTGCTCGGACATATTGTCGATATCGTCCATAAGGAGCTGATATCCCACCTCGTCCTCGCCGTTCATTATCTTGTCAAGGTCAAGCTTTGAAGCTTCCTTGTAGAAAGAGCTGTACCAGGGTTGATCGCCGCTGTTTACCGCATATTCCTCGGGGGAAGTCCAGTGCCAGCAAAGCTGAACTATTCCTCCTGCATTCTTGTACCAGTCATAGGCATATTCCACAGTCCTTGATTCTGTGCCGTGAGCCTTGCTGCCAAGGCTGTAGTTGCCCACATCAAGACCCAGCACCGCAAAGGACTTGCCTGTTTTAGCGGTTATCTTCTCAAATTCGGAGGACTCTCTTCCCTTCTCGGCATACTGACCTGCAAGGGAGTATTTCCCGTAAACATCGCAGAGGAATTTGTAAAGCCTTTTCGTGTTTTCGTCCGCATTCGGATTTGAAAGGGGAGCTGTCACCTTGTATGTATCCTCGGTTATGGGCTTTGCCGCTGCAGAAATTATAACGCAGTCAATGTCGATATATCCCCAGCTGGGGGTAATGGAGATCTCGTGAGTGCCTGCTTCGAGATAAATATTGTCAAGGGGCGTGTCACCGAAAAAATCTGTAGAGGTGGTGGTTATATCTCCCACCTTCATACCGTCGACGAGAACATTGTTCACCCTGCCTGCGGAACCCATTGTCTGAAAATTAAGATCATAGAAGCCGCTGTAGGGGATATCTGCGGTCATTTTTACCTCGTCGCCCTCCTGGTTTACGCCGTTTACATATCCACCTCCCGAAGCCTCGGGAAGATCGTGTGCGGCGGCAGAGCCTGATAATGCTCCGCTTTCCGCCTCAAGGGTCAGCGTAAAGTCGGCAGGCACCTCCGAGGGCGTGAGCGGGTAATCCGAGAGGTCGAGATTTTCGTTGAATTCAGACCTGATATCACCAAAAACAGCGTTAATGACCTCTCCTGCGTTTTCCATATTAACGTCACCCTCTTTGCTTTTGTCGGTCAGGGCTTCGTTTGAAACAGCTTCCGAGCCGTTTTCTCCGCTGCTCTGAGTATTTTTATCACCGCAGGCGGAAAAAACCGAAGCAGTCATAGCAATGGCGCATAATCCTGCAGCTATCTTAGTTATTTTACGGGGCATAGCTTTAATTCCTTTCGTAATATACTTTTCCGTTTATCATAGTCATAAGCACATCTGTCTGTATCTCAAAGGGGTCGCCGTTCAGGATAATAAGATCGGCGTCCTTCCCGGCAGCTATGGAGCCCGTCCTGTCTCCAAAGCCTCCAAGCTCGGCGGCGGTGATGGTCACAGCCTTGAGAGCCGCGTCTCCCGGCAATCCGTACTTATGACAGTACGCCGCCCCTGCCGTAAGGAAATTTATGGGATTTTCGGGGTGATCTGTGCAAATAGCGACCCTCACCCCTGCCTTGTAAAGCATTGCGGCATTCTCAAGAGAAGCATTTGCAAGCTCAGGCTTTCCTCTGTCGCAGATTATGGGACCCACCACAGCCATTGCACCCTTTTCGCCTAAAATATCAGCAATAAGGTGTCCTTCCGTGCAGTGGACAAGCAAGGGTTCAAGCCCAAACTCATCACAAATTCTCAGAGCGGTCATAATGTCGTCTGCCCTGTGGCAGTGAAAATGAGCTTTAAGCTCTCCACTCAGCAGAGGAAGGAGGGCTTCGCATTTGATGTCATAATCGGGTCTGTCCTCAGGCTCCTCCGCCCGTTCCAGCAGCTCTCCGTAGCGCTTTGCCTTTTCGAGAGCCTCCCTTATAAGAGCGGCTGTCGCCATTCTGGTCTGAGGAGCTTCGTCCCGTTCGGTGTAGTAGGATTTGGGGTTTTCGCCCAAAGCGAATTTAATTCCCGACCGCATGATAACAGCCTCGTCAAGACAGCGTGCGGCAGTTTTGAGCGCCAGCATATCGCCGCCGATGGGATTAAGAGAGCCTACCCCCGTTACCACCGAGGTAACGCCTGCCTTCACAGCGTCGGAAAAATACCCGTCACGGAAATTTATCCCGTCCACCGAGCGAAGCTGTGGCATAACAGGGTCACTGCCCTCGTTTACGTCAATGCCCTCATCACCTGCGCCGTCACCGATAAAGCCCATATGGGTGTGGATATCAATAAAACCGGGCATAAGAATATTGCCGCCCGCGTCAATATCCCCCTCGGATATCATATCGGGACTGCCGCAGGAAACTTCGGCTATCCTTCCGTTTTCCACCCGTACAAAGCCATGGGGAATACGGAGATCATTCCCGTCCATAGTGATAATTTCTGCATTATAAATGTACATAAAGTCGGATAACCCCTCTTATCAGCCCAGACCGCACTCGTCGTAATCCTTCCAGCGCTCGTTGTAGTTGTAGTTGCTTATCATTCTGTATGCGATATAGCCTGCGGAAACAAGGAAGAGGAAAAGGGCAGCCACAACAGGCACAGCAGTGCGTATCATAGTCCTTGTATCGGGGCGGTGCATTTCATTTTTCATAATATCGTTCCTTTCATCACTCTGATTTTCTGTCAGGAGAAACCTGCTTAATAATAGTATATCTGAGAAAGTCTCAGAGCTTAACAATACTATTATATACTTTTCAGACAGATTTTTCAAGTGCGGGAAAAAAGTTTCAAACGTTTAAAAGCGAAAAATAAGCTGCCCGCAGTGATATTTTGCAAATTTCAGCCATATGCACAATATCCTCACCAATCAAATGTGCATTATTACCACTCAAACCTGTAGAAATATGTTTTGTTTCTTCGGAAATATGGATATATAATTTCAAGTGTCTACAATAAAAGTTATACTTTTTGTAAAAAAGCCCCTATTTCAGGGTAAAAAAAGCAATTTTGTCTAAATGCCCAAAAATTACAGCACGTTTATTCCAAACAACAAAAATCTGCCGCCGAAATCGCACATTTTATGAATACAATCAACATTTTGTGGTCATCTTGCACAAAAACGCCCTTAAAAATTTCTTTGACACAAAAAAGAAATTACGGTATAATTACAAGTACATTCTGATTTGTAACCGTTTTGAAACCATTTGAAATAATTTGGAACAGGACGGAAGCAGATATCGGAAGTATGGTTAAACTTTCCGTATTATTCGGCAAGTATAAAGGTGGTAATACAAAAAACGACGGCAGACGCACATATATTAAAGTAAGCCGTCAGGGAGATTTTTTATGATGAATAAGATCAGACATATATTTTCCCATAAGCTCAGGCTTTCGGGAATAAGAGGCTGTATGGCAGCAGGAGCAATGATCGCAGGAATAGCGGCGCTTGCAGTCATCGGCGGAGTAAATTCGGAGGATATATCCACAGTAAACCTCGAAACAGACGTTATCCCCGAGGAAACAGTCGCTCAGGCAGAGCCGGAAAAGAAGACATATTCCCACGATATGGAGTATTTCTCCTTTGAGGATATGGAAAAGATGAACTCAAAGGAAGAGGAAGCTCCCGAAGCGGCAGAGACAATCGAAGAGACACCTTCCGTGAATGAAGCTGTAAACGAGCCTGTTGAAGTGGCTGAGACTTCCGAAGAAGAAACAGTAGAAGAGAATACAGGGGACGTTGTTTCCGAAGAATTTGAAAACAGCACAGCTTCCTCCGAGGAACAGGAAACAGTTTCCGACGAAGAAAGCACATTTGAAACCGAAGACACAGCTTCCGATGATGAGCCTTCCGAAGATATAGACGAATACATAGAGGAATATTCAGATAACACCGATAATGAGCCCGAGCAGACCGAAGAAGCTGCCGAGCCTGAGCAGGAAGCCATCGAAAGCGTTTACCAGCGTCGTTCAGCCGCTGGCGGAGACGATGATAACGGCGGACTTTCCTCCGCGCTTGACCTTGAAACAGAGGACAGCGCCGAAGATGAAGAAGATAATTCTGACGATTTTATAATCGTATATGACAGCACCGCTTCCAATGAAGCTGTATCGGAAGAAACAACAGCCGATGAAGAGGAAAATGATATCCCCGAGGATATCACCCTTGATGATGAAGATGAAACCGAGGAAAGAGCTTCCGAACCCCAGGAAGGCGCAATATCCCTCTTTGACCTTCCCGAGTGGCTTACATTTGACGAAAACGGAATTCCCACCGAGTATGTGAATGTACTTACTGGCAATGCCTGTGCATATACCGCCGCACCCGACGCACTTATGTCCACCGGCAAGGAAGTGTTCCAGGGCTATGTTGCGGTAGACCCCGACATTATCCCCTACGGCAGCGAGCTTTATATAGTTGCCGAGGACGGAGAAGTATACGGCTATGCCATTGCCGCCGATACAGGATATTCCGTCCGCGCAGGAGACATTATTGTCGATCTCTTTATGAACGAGTACGATGACTGCATTCAGTGGGGCAACAAGCCTGTTTACGTTTACGTGCTGAAATAAATTAACAGACAAATACAAAAGCTTCTCTGCAAATTTCGCGGAGAAGCTTTTTGATATTTATGTTATTTGTTTTCCGAAGCAGGTTCTTGTTCGGTCTTGTCACTTCTGAGTCTATATACCGTCAGCCCGGCGATAATTCCCAGAGCCGCACCGCATATCACATCTGTGGGAAAATGAACGCAGAAATAAAGCCTTGAAAAAGCTATTAGAACCGCCGCAGGAACAGCAAAAGCAGCCGCCTTCCTGCTGTAACTTGCCAGAATGGACGCCGAAACAAAGGACGAGAAGGAATGACCCGAGGGGAAGGAATATCCCGAGGGCGGCGATATGGCAAGCATAATAGCGGGGTCTGCAATAAACGGTCTGTCCCTTGCGATAAGAGGCTTTAATAGCAGATTTCCCACCCCAAGGCATACCAGAAGCCCTATCGCCATGGTAACGCCCAGCCTGCGGTGTTTCTTTGAAATAAGCAGCCCCACAGTAAGGGCTATCCAGATAATGCCCCAATTCCCCGCATAGGTAAAAAGCTTCATCACAATGTCCATAGCCCTGCAGCTCAGATGCTCCCTGATAAAGGCAAGAACAGAAAAATCTATCTCATAGATGGTTTCAAGCATTATAATATTCCTCTGATGTAAGCGGCAAGCTCCTCAGCCATTTCCTTATGCTCCTGATAACGGGGGTGACCCGGAGTGGCGGCACCGTTTCGCTTGAAGAGCATATGATAAGCGGGAATGCCCTCTGCCTTCAGCTCGCATACCGCCTCGTCAATAGCCTTGTCCCACTCGGGGTCGTGCATGAGCAGGGTGGTGAGGAAGATATATTTAGTATTATTGCCGTAATGAGCGTGGATATTCCTTACAATGCCCTTGTAGCCCTTTTTCCACCTTGTGCGTGTTTCGCTGCAGTGAATATCAATGTCAGTTGTATTGGTAATGCTGTTGTGGTCATCATTCTGACCCAGAGCAAAGACCGCAATATCGGGAGTATACCTTGAAAAATCCCATTTTGTCAGCTCGCCGCCCTCGGGGAAATAGCACAGCTTGTCATAGACCGATTCCATACCTATAGTTTTGGGTCCATGGAAATATCCCGTATCGTCAAAGACCGCAATGCCGCCCTGAGAAACGTTCTGTATCTGTGCACCAAGAAGTCTTGCGGTCTGCCAGGTGTAGCTTAGATACGAGTTATCATACACGCTGTCGTGAGAAGCAGGGTCGGAGCGCCCAACAAAATCATAAGCCTCCGTCACCTCGCCTGCCGAAACGCTGTCCCCGTAAAATTCCAGCTTTAAAGCAGGCTTTTCGGGTGGCGCAAGGAATTCCCCGTCGCAGGAGAAGCCCTTCAGAGCAAAGCTCAGATTAGCAGCGTGCATTTTGTAAAGAATAAGGGTGTGCTCCTTATCAGGCTCAAGGGAATTTGCCAGCTGATAGGTCATATCCTTTCCGTTATTGTCCCTGTTTAAAGTCACCCTGCCCATACGTCCGTCAATAACATAGCCCAGAGCCACTGTGCCCCAGACGATATTTGCATTTATCCTTGCAAAGATCTCCGTTCCCTTAAAGCGGACCTCTGCCGAGGACGAGGGAAAATAAAAATATGCCCCGTCATCTTTCATATCGATCCTGCCAAAGTAATTTATCTTTTCGCTTATGTGTCCAAGCTCCATTTAAGTAAGCCTCCTGCCCGAAATTTATTATTATCCAAATTATAGCACAGTTCGATTTTTATTTCAACCCGTTCAAGCAAATTTAAAAAAAACAAAAAAATAATATTTTATATTGGTCATAGGTATTGATATAATGGAAAACTAAAATAAGGTATAATTATAACATAGTATTATGCTTTAGCAAATAGCAGGCGCAGGGAGGCGGTCAGATGAAGAAACGCATACAGGTAAACCACCTGGGCTATATGACGGGAATGCCTAAAAACGCCGTATGCAGAGTAACGGCAGGCGTTTTCTATCTTGTTGAAGCCGCCACGGGAGTAAGCGTATATGCAGGCCGTCTCAGCTGTCCCTATTTTGACAGAGAATCGGGGGATACGGTAAGGCTTGCTGATTTTTCCGATTTCAATACCTGCGGCTCATATTTTATCCGTGCAGGCTACAGGCGGTCGGACGTTTTCGAGATATCCGACGAGCCATATAAGAATATACGAAATACCGTACTTGACGGCATATATTCAAACCGATGCGGCTGTGACCTTTCGGGAGATACAGCACGGTGCGGAAGCTATGCCCACAGAGAATGTCATACCGAACCCGTAACGAAGCACGGCTCCTTTGCGGACGCCTCGGGTGGCTGGCACACAGGGGGCGGATATGAAAAGAGCGTCCGCAGCACCTGTCTTGCGGCGGCAGATATGCTGTATGCATTGAAGCTTTTCGTTGAAAGCTTTTCCGAGAAGGATAAAGCGCTTATTTCGGAGGAATGCAGATGGGGACTTGAGTGGCTCCTGAAAATGCAGGATAAGGACGGAGGCGTGTATAACGGCATATCCGTCTGCGGAGCCATTATGACCTCACCCGAGGAGGATAACGGCGCATACTTTTTTACAGAGCAAAGCTGTTCGGCGGCTCTGCTGTTTACAGCGGCGGCAGCGCTGGGAGCGAATTACTTTTCTGAGACAGATAAAGCATTTTCCAGAAAGCTTCGTCATGCGGCAGAGCTTAGCTGGATAGCCGCCCTCAGAACAGAGGAATACGAAAACTACTGCCGCAGGCTGGGCAGTACCTTGGAAAGCGGAGACGGACTTAACGCCATAGAAAGCGAATTTATGTGGGCGATGTGCGAGATGTACTCCCTTACGGGTGAAAGCAGCTTTGAGCAGATGATAATGGAAAAATATATCCTGTCCTCGTTCTACGGCTTCGGACATTCCACCTGCGGCGGATTTGCGGCGCTGTCCTACCTGATGAACAGCCGCACCCGTGAACGCAGTGCAGAAGCATTTATCAGAAAGCGGCTTACCGACAGAGCGGACAGAATGGCAATAGCCGTAAATTCCAGCGGCTACCGCACTGCCAGAAGCGCAGGAGACGGATATACATACGGCAGCAATTTCGCCGTGCTTTCCGACTGTATGGACTTCATCACCGCTTATCTTATAAGCGGCGACAGGGAATATCTTTCGGGAGCCATCGACCAGTTCGGCTATATATTCGGCAAAAACCCCATGGGCATATCCTATGTCACAGGCGTGGGCAGCGAGTGCTGTCATATGCCCTCTCATCTTATGAGCGCCTCAATGGAAAACGACCCACCCGTCCCCGGAATGACAGTAGGCGGAGCAAACGTGGAACGCAGCGACGAATACTCCAAATGGCATATAGAAAAGGGCACTCCCGCAGCAAAATGCTATGCCGACAATACCTACAGCATATCCACAAACGAGCCGTCAGTCCATTTCTCGGCACCCCTTATATTCATTTCCGCCTTTTTCGACAAGGTAGGAAGAAGCGCATTGACAGGAAGATAAAATTTTCCCCGTATTCCCTTTCGGAGTACGGGGAATTAGTATTAGTATCAGTTTATGCAGAAAAAGTAAAGCTCGTCATCACAAAGAATAACACCCCTGTTTTCTCTGAATGAGCAAAGCCCGTGAGCTATTTCCCTGCCGCCATAAGTAAATACCGCTTCTTCGGACTGACCGTTAAAGCGGAGAAGTCTGAAACTGCCGCCCGTATCTGCAATTATCCCCCGACGACCGGGAAGAACGGCGAAATTATAAACTGCCCCGTCATATTTCAGCCCTTCCCCGCCTGTGGAAAAAAAGCCGTTATCGGGATATGCATAGTACCATATATCGCCGTTTTCGTCAATGTTAAGAGCCGTGACGTCCCAATGAGAAAAGCGCTCAATTCTTTCACGATTACCGTATTCGTCAAAAATACTGACAGGCGCAGGGCTGAAACAGTTTTCTTCTATTTCTCCCAGACATATCCTGCCCCCCGCCGTTATAAGAGCCTTGTCGAAATAGCTTATGCCGAAGCTTATCCTGCTCTGTTCCTTTAAGCGTTCATCGAGAATTATCCCTATAGCATTTTTATCGTCTCTGCCAAGAAGCAACAAACGCCCTGCTATGGGGTGTATGCCCGAGAGCCTGTCTCTGTATTCCCCCAGAGGAAGAAGCTCCGATGCCACATCTCCGCCGTACCAATCGGGAAAAAGTCTCACAGCGGCATAGCTGTAAAGCAAAGAGCGATCGTGCTTTGTCCTGATACCGTCCTCTTTGAAGAAAAGATAAATATTTCCGTCAGCGCCAACAGTACGGCTGTCGGAATAATAGCCCTCAAGACCGTATTCGGCAATAAGGGAAGGCAGAAATATACAGCCTGCGGCTTCTGTTTTCAAGCTCATAATAATTCTCCCTTCAGATAAGCCTCAGCTTCCTCCCTCGATTTAAAAACCACAATATTTTTATCCTTGTATTTTTCAAGCAGCCCATAAATTTCGGGCAGCTGTTTTTTTGGAAAATCCACTATCCATTGCCTGAACTCCTCATCAAGCTCCGTTTCTGTCCAAGGCATATCCTCCCTTTTTGTGCCGACCCTTGCCTTTGCACCCGCCAGACAAACCTCAACAGGAATATCAAAAAGAAAAACGGTGTCACATTTTTTTAGACGAGCCTCAAGTGTCCTTTGATAGTTTCCGTCAATTATCCACCTGTCTTCGGATAAAATATCACCAAGCCTTTTGTCAAATTCCTCCGAGGAAATAGTAGTCCTGTCAGGCTTGTGCCGTATCATATCAAGATAATAAAGGGGCAGACCGGTCATATCCCTGAGCCGCCTTGCAAAGGTGCTTTTCCCCGACCCGGAGCTGCCTATAACAATGATCCTCCGTAAGCCCTCGTCCTGCCGCATAATGACCTCCGACCGAAAATACCGTTCCTGAAAATCCACCATCTCCGCAATTTCCTCTCGGCTGAATGAAAGCTCATCGGGACATACCACCCATTTTTCCTCCACATCATCATCTCTGTGAATGACCGCAATGACCCTGCCCGTAAATTTCTCCACAGGAACATTCACACCCAAAATGTAAGCGTCCTGCTCCTCGCCGTCGGGAGCGATTATCCCCTCAATATAGCCATAATTCACAGGATAATACATATCCTTGTGCTTCGGGTGACGGCTCCCCAGCGGTCTATCAACGGTCACAGTAACAATATCTCCTATCATCAGATCACCTCCAAAATTCCTTTTACAAATTCCCTTCCGCAACAATAACAGAGGTGTATTTCAGCGCCTCCCTCAGCCACTTAACAAACCTCAAAAGGAAAGCCTTTTCGTTGTCGGGAACAGTTTCCATATCCCGCTCAATTTCGCAGATTATTTTAAGCCAGTCATCTGCGCCTATCATATTATCGGAGCAGACATCAAAATAAGGCTGTACATTCCCGTCAATCGGGTCTTTGACGGGAAATACCCTGTTGAAATAATGAAGCAGCAGCTCATAGTCCTGTTTAAAAATTCTTAACGGCATAGCATAGCAGTGCCAGTCCTCCCACAACGGCTCCCCATCGGAAAATTTAAGCGGCTCAAAGTCCAAAAATATTTTTTCATTCTCGGGTGCATATAACCTCAGCACCGTAAATTTCTGCTTTTCATATTCGCATGGTTTCAGCCAGATCATTTTTATGACTGTTCCTTTCGTATAAATTTTACGGCTATGGCAAATAAATTTCCTTATATCCACATTATAGCACATTTGCTCCAATTTGTCAATGCTTTTACAAAACAAACTTTCTGCTTATGCCATTTTTGTAATTTCCCACAAAGCCCAAAAACCCCGATAATGCATTTCATACAACGACCAGCATTATCGGGGGAATTTTATCTGCATTTACCGTAAACCAAATGTCAGATGACCTCTTTGAGAACCAGATAAGCCACCGTAGCCAGAGAATGAGCCTCCACAAAATCCCTGTCAATTATGTAGCTGCCGTTTTCCAGCATCTTCTTAATCTCGGAAACTCTCTCAAAGCCCTCGAGCGCCTTCTGCTTGTCGGGAATAACAAAGTAGGACTTCTGCATTATGTGCCTTATCTCGGTCCTTATGCCGTGAGGAATGGGAACAGCGTTCTCAGGCTCCGCAAAAGCATACTCCTCGCACTCTGCCTCGGGAGCGAACCTTCCGCTGATGTCAATTGCTGCCCTGTGACCGAAAACGAGAGCCTCAAGAAGGGAGTTTGAAGCAAGGCGGTTGTTGCCGTGAACGCCCGTGTGAGAACATTCGCCAACAGCATACAGCCCGCTTATATCCGTCTGAGCGGAGGTGTTTACATTGATGCCGCCCATAAGGTAGTGCTGACAGGGATAAATAGGTATCAGATCCTCGCCCATATCAATGCCCTGAGTTTTGAGGAAATCATATATCATTGGGAAACGGTCGCTCAGATACTCCTTGCCCTTGTAGCGGATATCGAGATAGAACTCATCGCTGTCCGTTTTCCTGCTCTCAAGAATTATGGAGCGTGAGACCACATCTCTCGGAGCAAGCTCCAAGCGGTCATCATAGTTGTGCATAAACCGCTCCTTGTTGCAGTTGAGAAGATATGCCCCCTCTCCACGAACCGACTCGGAAATAAGGAAGCATTCCCTTGACTCCTTGTTGTTGTAAGCGGTGGGGTGGAACTGGATAAGAGAGAGATTGCGTATCTCCGCACCCATCTCATAAGCCATAGCAATGCCGTCACCTGTGGCAATAGCGGAGTTTGTGGTGTAGTCATAAACTCTGCCTATGCCGCCCGTAGCCATTACCGCAAACTGTGCCGTAACGGTGGTATGTACTCCGTCTCTCAGGATATCTGCGGCAAAGCCCCCGCCTATCTTCTTCATACGGCAGAGCAGAGCATTGTCAAGAACGGTGATGTTTGGTTTTTTGAGCACCGCCTCACGAATTTTTGCTGTGACCTCCGCTCCCGTGGAATCCTTGTGGTGGAAAATACGTCTGCGGCTGTGACCGCCCTCAAGGGTCCTGTCCAGCTCGCCGTTCTCGTCCCTGTCGAAGTCCACACCGATGTCGAGAATGTGCTGTATCTCCCCCGCCGCCTCGGTAACAAGTACCTTAACGGAGTCGGGATTGTTCTTGAATCCCCCTGCAATAAGGGTATCGTTGGTGTGGAGAGTGGTGGTATCATCATCAACAGGCTTGTAAACGGCGGCAACACCTCCCTGTGCCAGAGCGGAATTGCACAGGTCAAGCTCTCTTTTGCTGATGACCAGTATATTCATACCTTCGGGCAGGCACAGAGCGGTGTAAAGACCGCCCACCCCCGTGCCTGCGATAATGACGTCATAATGCTTATCCATAAAAATCTTCCTTCTGCGAATACTTCTTCGCAAATTTATATTCAAGGAAATTATACCACATTTTTCCCTATTTTTCAATTGCAAATTACACGTATATTTCCCTGTGCCAAGCCCTTGAAATATGCATTTTGCTGAATTATTTCCCGGATATTTGTCAATCATAACATAGAAATGACCTGTGCATATTCAGAAATTATGAAATACATATCGTCCGAAAGGGGAATTATTATGAAAAGCTTTGATGAACGTCTCCATTTTGAGGAAGAAAGCCGTCTTATCGCCTCAGCTTCGGGAAATATCACCCCCTATGACGCTGCTGCCGCAGGAGCCGCCTGTGCCGCAGCAGCGGCTGAAATGGGGGGAGGAGCAGTTCTTGCGGCTCACGGCTCGGGAACGGGAGCAGACGCACTGGCATATGCCTTTGCATCGGGAGCGGCGGCGGCAGGTGCAAGATGTATATTCGCAGGGGACTGCTGCGCTCCTGCGGCATCATATGCGGCAAGAGTGCTGGGCTGTGCCGCAGGCTGCCACGTCCGCACCGAGATAACCGCTTCACTCGGTCTTTTTTCGGGAGACGGACTGCCCCTTTACCGAAGCTTCGAGGAATTGGTGGAACGGGAGCTTCGTGGGACGAGAGAGCTTCCCTACAGCCATTTCGGGGACATACGCATTTTCGGAGGAGCGGAGGATATCTATGCCGCAGGGATAGGTACACTCCTACGCTCGGAGCTTACACGGGTATATGCGGACGTTTACAGCTCCTCGCCTTCGGTGATGAGAGTATGCGAACGTATCCTTGAAGGCAAGGGCAACAAAAACGGGGAGCGGATCGCCTTTCGCATAAGCGCCGACGGCAAGCGGATATCCGCATATTCCGAGGAAACGGGATATGTTTTCAGGGACAAGCTTATTATGCTCTGCTGCCGCAGGCTATTTGAGCAGGGACAAGACGCAGCGGTATGCGGCAAGGCTCCGAGAGCCTTGGAAAAGCTGGCAGGACTTTACGGCAGGAAGATTTTAAGCTGCGGCGGAGCGGTGTGCATCAATGAAAAAAGCCCCTCGGAGCGGTGCATTGCCGCAAGGAAAGCCGCTTCGGAGCAGCTTTTCACAAACGACAGCATTGCCCTTATGGTCACAGTTCTCGATATCCTCGCTTCGGAAGAAAAAACGCTTGGTGAGGCGCTGGAAGGACTTCCCGAGTATGCGGACATCAGCCGCTACATTCCCGCCGACCGCCCCTCGGAGCTGCTCAAAAGGCTGTGCATTCCGGGAATGGAGGAGAGCGGCGTTATCGGTGACGGGGAAAACGGCAGAGTAACTATCCGTCCCGTAAGAACAGGGAAGGGCGTTATGCTCTGCGTGGAGAGCTATGCCGCCGAGACCGCCGCAGAGCTTTGCGATTTTTATGCAGGCATAATCGGCAGCGAGGGGCGGATCTGATACTAATTCCGCATCAACCTATAGACAGATACGACAGCTATAATTTCGTCACTCGTCGTCAAGCTCCTTTGCCGGGCGGCAAGCCCGCCTGCAGTCGCTTTCCTAGATTGACGAAATTCTATCTGCCGTCCTTGTCTATA
>JAGAJF010000140.1 GCA_017829005.1 Oscillospiraceae bacterium
GATATCGTTGTCGCGGCGGTAAACGTTTGCACGAGGGTTGTCCCAGGAGCGGAATACAGCCTCGATAGCGAGCTTGAGCTGCTCAACGGGATCGGAGGGGAAGTCTGTGCCGAGCTGATTCTTGTACTCAGCCTTGAACTGCTCTGCGAGAGTCTTGAGATCTGCAGCTGTAAGCTCAACGTCGTACTGAACGCCCTTTTCTTCCTTCATCTTGTCGATGAGCTGCTCGAAATACTTCTTGCCGACTTCCATAACAACGTCGGAGAACATCTGGATAAATCTTCTGTAGGAGTCGTAAACGAATCTCTCAAAAGCGGGATCGGGGTTGCCTGCGATCATAGCGGCAACAACGTCATCGTTAAGACCGAGATTGAGGATAGTGTCCATCATACCGGGCATAGAAGCTCTTGCGCCGGAACGAACGGAAACGAGAAGAGGATTCTTGAGATCGCCGAACTTCTTGCCGTTGAGCTCTTCCATCTTCTTAACGCCTTCCATAGCCTGAGCCATGATCTCGTCGTTGATCTTTCTGCCGTCTTCGTAATACTGTGTACAAGCCTCTGTAGTAATTGTAAAGCCCTGAGGAACGGGAAGACCGATGCTTGTCATCTCAGCAAGGTTTGCACCCTTACCGCCGAGGAGATTGCGCATAGTCATGTCGCCTTCGATGAACATATAGACCCATTTGTTTGCCATTGGATATTACCTCCGTTAATTTTGATTTTTCCTCACGCACCGGTAATGCCTGCCATTTTCCAAAAAATGGTACAGCATTATTATACGTGACCGTAAATATATTATAACAGAAATCTATTAAATTTTCTACTGTACAATAGAAGAAAAAATGCACCATCTTTTTGGCTATTTTGACCAAATTGAAAAACTTTGACGAAAACAAAGAGCAATATGTGTAAAATATGCTTGAAAAATTCATTTTGCTGTGGCATAATAGAGGTTAGAGATTTAGAAAATAGAGGATAGAATTTGTTACAGTTAGTATATTTGGTTGATGATATACTTTTTGTATAATATTAGCTATATTACAAAATATATTATTTAGGAGAATTTATACTATGAGTAGAAAAACCTGCGCGATAATTTTAGCGGGCGGTCAGGGCAAGCGAATGAAGTCCGACCTGCCGAAGCCAATGTTCAAGGTGCTGGATATGCCAATGCTTGACTGGGTAACAAGAGCCTGCGAGGAAGCGGGAGTGACGGATATCTGCGTTGTGACGGGCTTTAATAATGAGGTCATCGAAAAGCACCTTGAGGGCAGATACCACACCGTTTTCCAGCCCGAGAGAATGGGTACGGGACACGCCGTGATGATGGCTCTTGACTGGCTCGGAGAACGAAAGGACAGCGATGTACTTATCTTAAACGGCGACGCTCCCTTTATCGACAGGGATACCATTTTAGGCGCCCACGCCCTTCACTCCGAAAAGGGCAATGCTGTCACAGTCATAACCTCCGAGATTGAAAACCCCACAGGCTACGGCAGGATACTCAGAACCCCCGACGGCATAAGCGGCATTGTGGAGGAAAAGGACGCTACCGCCGAGCAGAAGAAAATTCGTGAGATAAATTCTGGTGCATACTGGTTCGATACCGAGAGACTTATCTATGCTCTGGGGGAGATAAAGCCCAACAATTCTCAGGGCGAATATTACCTTACAGACTCTGTATACGTTCTCATAAGCGCAGGTTTTCGTGCAGATGCATATATTTCTGCAAATTCCGACGCAGTTTTAGGTGCAAATGACAGAAAAGGTCTTTTGTTATTGAATAATACGGCAAGATTTGCTATAATAGATAGGTTGATGGATGAGGGCGTGGAATTTACCTGCACAGACGGCGTTACCATCGGCAGAGATGTAAAGGTCGGCAGGGGAACCACGATACTTCAGGGAGTTATCCTCAGAGGAAACACCGTTATCGGTGAAAACTGCGTTATAGGACCGAACTGCCTTATGGAAAACTGTGAGGTGGGCAGCGATACCGCGCTCAACTCAGTTCAGGCATTCGACAGCGTTATCGAGGATAATGTTAAGATAGGACCCTTCGTTCAGATACGCCCCGGCAGCAGGATATGCACAGGGGTCAAGATCGGCGACTTCGTCGAGGTCAAAAACTCCGTTATCGGCAAGAATACAGCCGTTTCCCACCTTACTTATGTGGGCGACAGCGATGTGGGCAGCGGAGTCAACTTCGGCTGCGGCACAGTTACATCAAACTATGACGGTGAGAAAAAATACCGCACCGTTATCGGCGATGACGCATTTATTGGCTGCAATACAAATCTTGTGGCTCCCGTTAAGATAGGAAACGGCGCATATACGGGGGCAGGCTCCACAATTACCAAGGACGTTCCCGACGGAGCATTAGCCGTTGAACGGGGACAGGAAAAGATAATCGAGGGCTATGGCGCAAGAAAGCTCAGAGGCAGGATAGAGAAAAATCACAAGAGCTGATTTTCGTCTGCCAAATAATATGTCCATTTTTTAGGAAATTTAAACATACAAAAGGAGAAGAAATAATGAATATTCACGGCAAGGATATCAAGATCTTTACTGCAAACTCCAATCCTAAGGTTGCCGCAGACATCGCAAAGGCTCTTGGCAAGCCTTTGGGTCAGTCTGAGGTGGTGACCTTTTCCGACGGTGAGATCAGCGTTTCCATCAAGGAGAGCGTAAGAGGCTCTGATGTTTTCGTTGTGCAGTCCACAAGCACACCCGTAAACGACAATATGATGGAGCTTCTCATTATGATCGACGCATTCAAGAGAGCCTCCGCAGGACGAATCACCGCCGTTATCCCCTATATGGGCTATGCCCGTCAGGACAGAAAGGCTAAGGCAAGAGACCCCATTTCCGCAAAGCTTGTTGCAGACCTTCTCACCGTTGCAGGCGCTGACAGAGTCCTTTCCATGGACCTTCACTGCGCACAGATACAGGGCTTCTTCAATATCCCCGTTGACCACCTTCTCGGTGTGCCCATTCTCGTTCCCTACTTCATAGAGAAGTTCAAGGATATCAGAGACAACACCGTTGTCGTATCTCCCGACCTTGGCTCCGTAACAAGAGCAAGAAACTTTGCCGCAAAATTTGACGCACCTCTTGCAATTGTTGACAAGCGCCGCCAGAAGGCAAACGTATGCGAGGTAATGAACATCATCGGTGATGTGAAGGATAAGGACGTTATCCTTGTTGACGATATGATAGACACCGCAGGCACACTCTGCAACGCCGCAAAGGCAATTATGGAAAAGGGCGGAGCAAAGTCCGTTACCGCCTGCGCAACACACGGCGTACTTTCCGGTCCTGCTATTCAGCGTATTCAGGACAGCGTTATCAGGGAAGTTGTTCTTCTCGATACCATCGCTCTCCCCGAGGAGAAGAAGATCGACAAGATCACCGTTCTCCCCGTTGCACCCGTATTCGCACAGGCTATCCAGAGAATTTACGAGGACAGCCCTATCTCTCCTCTTTTCAACACCTGATCGCTGAGTGATCTGCGTATCTGCATAGAATTTCGGGGCTGCTGCACATATGTGCGGCAGCCTTTTGGGAGTGTAAAAAGGGATCTTTTGGAGGTAATATGAAAAAGAAAGTGCTGACAGCTGTCGGTTTATTTATTGCCGCAGCAGCAGTTTTTCTCTGCATTTTCGGCAAGCTTTTATATTACAGGCACTATCCCCATGACAGGATAACGGGGGATATGACCGTAACTCTGAACGGGCAGGCTGTCACCCTTGACGAGAACGATTTCTCATTTGTCGGAAAGGGCGGCTTTTCCGCTTATGAAAACGAGGGTTCTTCCCGTGTTTCCATAGAGGGCGGAGAATACGGGCTGTATTCCTTTGATATTCACATTCCCGGCTTTGCGAAAACGGTTACAGCAGATATTATGATGTACAATTGGTGGAATGTCACAGATTTTAAGCTTGATATCGCTGTGGACGAGGCTCAGGAAACGGCAGAATACAAATATTTATATACGTACATTGCCGAGGACGGAAAAAAGCTGTCCGAAAGCGGCTCGGACACACAGAATATTGATTCGGACGAATTAAAGGTAAGGCTCGGCGGCTGATAAGAGAATTAAGGAGTATTTAATATATGAGCATTTTCGATATTTTCGATCAGATAAATAAAAACAAGACCCCCGAGCCTGCGGGAGCGGCGGAATATATCATAGCAGGGCTTGGAAACCCCGGGGCGCAGTATGAAAATACCCGTCATAACGCAGGCTTTATGACAGTGGACACCCTTGCCGCAAAGCATGGCTTTGAGATAAAAAGGCTTAAATTCAAATCCCTCACCGCAGACACAGTGATATCGGGAAAGCGGTGCCTTGTTATGAAGCCCTCCACCTTTATGAACAACAGCGGCGAAGCCATAGTGGAAGCAATGAATTTCTACAAAATTCCCATAGAAAACGTGATAATATGTTATGACGATATAAGTCTGGAGCCCGGCAAGATACGCATACGCCGCAAAGGCTCGGACGGAGGTCACAACGGCATAAAATCCATAATCTACCTCACAGGCTCACAGGATTTTCCCCGCATAAAGGTGGGCGTGGGACAGAAGCCCTCAAAGGAATACGACCTTGCAAGCTGGGTGCTGGGAAATTTCCCCTCCGAGGACATTCCCAAAATGCACGAAGCAACAGACAACGCATGCGCCGCAATAGAGCATATTTTAAGCGGCGATATTGACAAGGCAATGAATCTTTACAACAGTTGAAACGGATATGATAGATATGAAGAAGAATGTTTTATTTTTTACGGGAATAACAGTATCGTCCCTTGCCCTTGTGCTTATCGTCTGCATTTTTTCGGCGGATATACTTTTGTCCGTACATCCCCTCAACTCAAACGGAGCAGCGCTCATAATGTCCTCCGCCGCATTTGCCGCAGCCGACATTATTTCTGCCGTATTCTGCCTTTCGGGCAAAATGAAGGACGATAAATCGGTGGTATATTCCATCACAAGGCTTTTTGTCATCGTTTATGCCCTGAATATGAGGGATAAGTCCCCCTTGTTCCTTGTTATTGCAGTGGTGAATGTCATAATGTACGCCTTATCATTATTTAAGGAATTCAGAAAATTTGCCGCAAGAAACAGCGGCTCAGAGGTATCGTAATGAATAACAGTAAGTCCCTTTTCGGGAAAATAAGACCCGTCCTTGCCGAGCAGGGCGATATCAGAGATATATGCGAAACTCTGTCAAGAGGATATTCCCCCTTAGCGGTATCGGGACTTTCCTCCGTCCATAAATCCCAGCTGGCAATGCTCATAAGTGATGCGCTGTACGGAGAGAAAAATGTGCCGCTTCTTCTTGTTGCAGAAGATGAAGCCTCCGCCAAGAAAATATGCGACGATATAAACGAGCTTTACGGCGATATTCTTGCATATGTATACCCCGCAAAGGACATCACCCTCGCAAGGGTGGACAGCGTTTCAAGGGAATACGAGCACAGGCGTCTGGGTGTGCTTACCCGACTTACGGACGGGACCTGCAGGATAGTCTGCGCATCTGCCGAGGCGGTAATGCAGAAAACCATTCCCCCCAAGGCACTTTCGGACAATACCATAGTTTTGTCAAGAGATAACCCCGTAGACCTGCCTGCTCTTACACAAAGACTTGTGAGAGCAGGCTACACACGCTGTGACAAGGTGGAAAGCCCCTCACAGTTTTCGGTGCGCGGCTCAATTGCGGATATATACCCCGTTCAGGAAAAGGCTCCCGTGAGAATGGAGCTTTGGGACGACGAGATAGACGCATTTTCCTACTTTGACCCCGAAACTCAGCGCCGCACCGACAGCATTGACAGACTTGTTATCCCTCCCGCCTCGGAAGTCCTTTTCGACAGCCCCGAGGAGCTTGCGGATAGGATAAATAAGCTTGCCTCCTCCGTAAGAGGAAAGAGAGCCGAGGCTGTAAAGGCAAATCTCGCAAAGGACGCGGACGCAGCTTTAAACGGTCTTACCCTTGCAAATATCGACAAATATATCACTGTCGCATACGAAAAGCCTGCCCTTATTTTCGATTATCTGAAAAAGGAAAGCTGTGTCCTGTTCAGCGAATATCACAGCTGCTGTGAAAGGGCAAAGGGAGTTGTTTCCCAGCACAGCGAGGACATTAAGATACTCCTTGAGGAAGGGGAGCTGTGCAGAGGTCTTGAGGGCTATATGGAAGACTTTGAGGTCATTTCCCGGAAGGCTCAGGAATTTCCCTGCGTTCTTATGGACTCATTCCTGCGCACAAACGACCTTCGCTGCAAGAAGCTTTTGTCCCTTACCGCCTATCAGACCGCACCATGGGGCGGAGAGATACGCCAGCTTACGGAAGACCTGCGTTCTCTCATTAACCGCAATTACTCGGTGGTAGTCCTTGCAGGCTCGGAAAAAACATTGCCTATCATTGCCGATGACCTGAGAGAAGAGGGCATTCCCTGCGACATTATGAATGCCGACAGCGTTCTTACAAAGGGAAGAGCGCTCCTTACCACAGGCTGCCTTTCCTCGGGCTATGATTATCCCGACATAAAGACCGCCCTTATAACCCAGGCAAGGGCAATGACCTCAAAGCGAAAGCTCCGTAAAAAGAAAAAGGGCGAGGAAATAAAGTCCCTTGCGGACATCACCCCCGGCGACCTTGTAGTTCACGCACTCCACGGCATAGGCAGATTTGAGGGCATCAGAAAGCTTGAGCTTGAGGGCATTACCAAGGATTACATCACCATAAAATATGCAGGCACAGACGTGCTTTACGTCCCCGTTACCCAGATGGACCTTATTTCAAGATATATCGGTCCCCGTGACGATACGGGAGTGAAGCTCAATAAGCTTTCCTCAAACGAGTGGCAGAAGACCCGTTCAAGGGTCAAGAAAGCCGTCAAGGATATGGCTGACGAGCTTATCGCCCTATATGCAAAGCGTGCTCAGACAAAGGGATATGCCTTCTCCGAGGACAATGACTGGCAGCAGGATTTCGAGGCACGCTTTGATTACACCGAGACCGACGACCAGCTCCGCTGTATCGAGGAAATAAAGCAGGATATGATGAAGCCCGTTCCCATGGACAGACTTCTCTGCGGAGACGTGGGCTTCGGCAAGACCGAGGTAGCATTCCGTGCGGCATTCAAATGTATGCTTGACGGAAAGCAGTGCGCAATTCTCGTTCCCACCACAGTTCTTGCATGGCAGCATTTCCAGAGTGCGGTAAAGCGTTTCGAGCATTTCCCCTTCAAGATAGAGCTGCTTTCAAGATTTCGAACCAAAAAGCAGCAGGAAGAGATACTAAAACAGCTTAAAGCAGGCGCCGTTGATATGGTCATAGGCACCCACCGCATAGTCCAGAAGGACGTTGCTTTCAAGGACTTGGGACTTGCTATAATCGACGAGGAGCAGCGCTTCGGCGTGGCTCATAAGGAGCGGTTCAAGGAAGCATTCACGGGTGTGGACGTGCTTATGCTGTCGGCTACTCCCATTCCCAGAACGCTTAATATGGCAATGAGCGGCATCAGGGATATGAGCGTTATCGAAGAGCCTCCTGTGGACAGATATCCCGTTCAGACCTATGTTATCGAGCATAATATGGGCGTTATCGTACAGGCGATAACCAAGGAGCTGAGACGGGGAGGACAGGTCTACTATATCCACAACCGTGTTGAGACTATCGAGAGAACAGCCGCAAAGATCGCCGAGCTTATCCCCGATGCGCGAATAGCGGTGGCTCACGGTCAGCTTACCGAGGAGCGGCTCTCGGACATCTGGACGGAGCTTGTGGAGCATGAGATAGATATACTTGTCTGCACCACCATTATCGAAACGGGTGTCGATGTGCCAAACGTTAATACCCTTATAATCGAGGACGCCGACCACTTGGGACTTTCCCAGCTTTATCAGCTCAGAGGACGTGTGGGACGCTCAAACCGCCGTGCCTTTGCATATTTTACCTTCAGGCGGGGAAAGGTGCTTACGGAGATAGCTTCAAAAAGGCTTGACGCCATCAGAGAATTTACCCAGTTCGGCAGCGGCTTCAGGGTGGCAATGCGTGACCTTGAGATACGCGGTGCAGGCTCTATTTTGGGCGGAAGGCAGCACGGTCATATGGAAGCAGTGGGATATGATATGTACCTCCAGCTTTTAAACGAAGCCATTGCCGAGGAAACGGGACAGCCTGTGCCCAGAGCCCCCGAGGAATGTCTCATTGACCTGCAGATCGAAGCTCACATTCCCGATGACTATATCGAGAGCCTGTCGGGCAGACTTGACGCATACCGCAAGATAGCGGCAGTCTCCACCAAAGCGGACAGCCTCGACCTTCTTGACGAGTTCATCGACCGCTACGGCGATCCTCCGAAGGCTATCCAGGGACTTATCACCGTTGCCCTTACCCGGAATATGGCAGGAAAAGCGGGCATCAAGGAGATAACCCAGCGCAAGGACGTGCTGATGATATATGTAAGCTCCGCCACAATGGAGCAGATACAGGCGCTGGTGGCAGAGTATAAGGGCAGAGTGTCGGTAAACGGCTCCTCCGAGAAGCCTTATATCGCAATAAAGCTCACAAGTACCGATAAACCCGTAGATGTAATGCAGCGTGCAGTGGAGATAATGGCAGGGGAATGACAGTTTTTTGTATAAAATGCGGTTGACATTGAATAATATTGTATTTATTTTCAGCATAATATACAATGAAGTGGGCTTGCTTTTTATCATCTTGGGAAAATATTATCAGATTTCAAATAAATAATTCACATTGTCTTATTGACATATCAGCCATAATTGTTGTATAATTATTCTAATGATTTATGCAATTTTTTCCGCACAGTGCGGATATATCTAAAAACAGTTCCCGTAACGGGGGAAAGGGGTGGAGCCTATGCGTAAGAGCAGCGGACAGAGCATTGGTGAAAAAATACTTTTCGCTGTTGCTTATGTTATCATCAACATTATCGCCATATGCCTTGTTATAAATGTTATAAAAAAGAATCCCGACAGCGCCTCGGCGGCAATATCGGCAGTATGCTATGTTATTGCGGCGGCTCTGTTAGTAGGTGCCGTTGCACTCATTCACAACAGCCGTGCAAGCAAATTCAAGGAGCTTAAAAACCTTGAGAAGACTATGGAGCAGCTTAATTCCATGGTGGTTCTCTGGGACACCTCTTTCAGCTTTGTAAGAGCCAACAGCTCCTTTATCCGCACCACAGGCTATTCCGAGGAAGAGCTTCTCGACCCCGAGGTAATGAAGAAGGTGCTTCCTCCCGATGCATTTTCGGAAAATCTCCAGGGCATAATCAACAGCCGTGACGAGGAATTTCTTATTCAGACAAAAAACGGCTCCTCCGTATGCACCGTATGGAATACCTCCATCGTTTCGTCCATATCAAAACGGGGCATCGGGGGAAAAGAGGACGTAAGCGTTCTTATGTCCATAGGTCCCAACCTTACCGAGACAAACAAGATGAAGCAGGAGGTCATTGCCGCTTCAAGAAAGCTCCGTGAGTCCGAGAGACGATATGCCCTTTCCATGGATCTTTCCGAGATAGGACTTATCCTCAAGGAGCAGGGCAGCAGCCGCTTCTATGTTTCCGACCAGCTCTGTGAGATGCTGGGCATTGCTTCGGAAGGCGGATATGCTTCGGGAGAGATAATAAGAGAGGCTTTCCACCCCAAGGACAGAGTGGTTTTCGACACCTTTGCATCAGGAATGAAAAGCGCCTCCGAGGGACTTTCCCGCAACGAGATACATTCGGTGGACTTCCGCGCAAAGGCAGCGGACGGAGATTATCACTGGTTCAATTTCCGCTATCAGTCCCCCGACTCGGGCAACCTTGACGTAGGCGGAGCAATTCTGGATATAACCCACGAAAAGGAAAAGGATCTTGTCATTGAGCGCATGGCGTATATCGACGAGGTAACTCAGATATACAACAGAAACAAGTTTATGATGATGGGCAATGAGATACTTGAATGTACCAGAGCTGACAGAAGCGTAAACTACTGGGTCATCGTTCTCGATATCGACAGCTTCCATATCATAAACGATACCTGCGGCTATACAAACGGAAATCATCTCCTGAAGGAGATCGCCGCAGTGCTGCTTTCAAACCTTACCGAGGGCGGCTTTACCGCAAGGATAGGCGGCGACAATTTCGCCCTTCTGGTAAAAGCCACAGAGAACGAGGAGCTTCCAATACGTCTGATCAAGCGTATACAGCTTGACCTTGCGAATATTAACGGAATGGGTCTTGAGACCCAGAACATCACCTGCTCTGCGGGCTACTGCCTTATGAGCGACGGCGGAATGGGCGATTTTGCCCAGGTGCTTGACCGTGCGGAATTTGCCCTCAGCCTTTCCGACGGCACAAGAAGCTCCATTCTACGCTTCGATAACCACGCCCACGATGCCATCATCGCAGGCAACGCCATTGAAAAGGAGCTCGGCAAGGCTATCGACAATCACGAGCTTGTGCTTTATTATCAGCCGAAGATAAATCTGGAGGACGGCACCGTAATGGGTATGGAGGCTCTTATCCGCTGGATAAAGCCCGACGGCACCGTGGTACCGCCCAGCGACTTTATCCCCGTTGCGGAAAATTCTTTGCTCATTACTCAGATAAGCCGCTTTGTCCTCTTTGAAGCCTGCCGACAGAACAAGCAGTGGCAGGATATGGGGCTTCCACCCGTTACCGTGTCCATCAATCTCTCGGCTATCGACTTCTACCAGACAAACGTTACCGATACTATCCGCACCGTACTCATTGAAACGGGACTTGATCCTCAGTATCTTGATGTTGAGCTTACCGAGAGCCTTGCCCTCAAGGACATCGACCATGCGGTAATGCAGATGCAGGAGATAAAGGAGCTGGGAGTAAAGCTTTCCATGGATGATTTCGGAACGGGATATTCCTCCCTCAGCTATATCCAGGTGCTTCCCATAACCCTTCTCAAGCTTGACCGCTCCTTCATAATGTATCTTGAGGAGGACGAGATATCAAGGGAGATAGTTTCCGCAGTAATACGCATTGCAAAGTCCAAGAAGATAGAGACCATTGCAGAGGGCATAGAAACTGTGGGACAGGGCGAGATACTCAAGAAATCGGGCTGCGATTATGCCCAGGGCTATTTCTTCGGAAAGCCTATGCCTGCGGACAGATTTGAGGAATTTCTGCGTGCAAGACAGTCAAGGCAGGTCACAGTATAAGCGGCTCATATCCCAAAAAAATCTCGGGAAAGGATGATAAAAATTGGCTAAGAAAAGAATAGGTATCCTTACAAGCGGAGGCGACTGCCCCGGACTTAACGCGACCATCAGAGGCATAGCAAAGGCGTGCTATGAGAAAATGGGCGTTGACAATGTTCAGATAGTGGGCATACAGAACGGCTATTACGGACTAATAAACAACATTGCCCGAGAAATGGAGCCTTCCGAATTTTCGGGAATACTCACTCAGGGCGGAACTATCTTAGGCACAAAGCGCCAGCCCTTCAAGATGATATCCAGCATCGGCGAGGACAACATCGACAAGGTAAAGCTTATGAAGGAGACCTATAAGAAGCAGAAGCTTGACTGTCTGCTCACTCTTGGCGGAAACGGCACTCATAAGACCGCAAACCTTCTCAGCGAGGAAGGACTTAACATTATCGGACTTCCCAAGACCATCGACAATGATATTTACGGAACCGACGTTACCTTCGGCTTCCATACAGCAGTTGATATCGGCACCGACGTTATCGACAGGCTTCATACCACCGCCGCATCTCACAGCCGTATCCTTATGGTGGAAATAATGGGCAATAAGGCAGGCTGGCTCACCCTCTATTCGGGCGTAGCAGGCGGAGCGGACGCAATAATCATTCCCGAGATACCCTATGATATAGACAAGATCTGTCAGGCAATGCAGAAGCGTGCGGACAACGGTCACAGATTTTCCATTGTTGCCGTAGCCGAGGGCGCATACAGCAAGGAAGAGGCAAAGCTCAAGAAAAAGGAGCGTGCAAAGGCACGTCTCGAGGCAGGTATAACCACCGCCACAAGCACCATTGCCGCACAGATACAGAAGTCAACGGGCATCGAAACAAGAGTCTGCGTTCCCGGACATATGCTCAGAGGCGGCAGCCCCTCTGCATATGACAGAATACTTGCCACACGCTTCGGTGTAAGAGCGGCTCAGCTTATCGACAAGGACAAATACGGCGTTTCCGTTGCCATGATAAACTCAAAGATAGGCGAAAATCCGCTCAGTGAGGTAGCAGGTAAGACCAAGTTTGTTGACCCCGAGGGCAACTACGTGACCACCGCCAAGGATCTTGGCATTTCCTTCGGTGATTAAGCTTAAAATTTTCAAATCCGTTCCCGATGAAATTGTCGGGGACGGATTTTTTATCTCTACGGAGCGTTTATTTACATCGGAATGATTATGTGATATTATCAAAGTATCAACCGAAAGGAGACGATGAAATGAGATTTATTCCACTGGATATGGCTTCATATCCCCGCCGAGAGGTATTTATGTACTTCTCAAAAATGGCACCAACAGGATATTCCATAACCGTAAATGCCGATGTAACAAAGCTCAAACGGACATTAAAGGAGCAGGGGATAAAATTCTTCCCCGTATATCTCTGGCTGGTAACGAAAAACCTCAACAGTCAGATCGAGTTCAGACTTGCTGAATCGGACGGGCAAATAGGCTATTACGATACCCTCACCCCGCTTTACGCCCATTTCCACGATGACGATAAGACCTTTTCCCTGATGTGGACAGAGTATTCCGATGATTTTACGGATTTTTACGGCAGATATCTTGAGAACGTGCGCCTTAACGGAGAGCGTCACGGAGTTCTTGGCAGACCGGGACTTCCGCCGCCAAATGCCTATACGGTATCCTGTATCCCATGGGTGAAGTTCGAGCATTTTGCCGTCCACAGCTATGAAAACAAGCCCTATTATTTCCCGTCCGTCGAGGCAGGAAGGATATTTTCCGAGGGAGATAAGGAGCTTTTGCCCCTGTCCCTGACCTGCCACCACGCCGCAACGGATGGATATCATATCAGCCGCTTTCTTGAGGAGCTGCAAGTAGATATGGACAGCTTTTCGGTATAATATACAAGTGTTATGCAAGTGTTTCTACCTTCAAATTTTAATACATCTGCTTGACATTACATAAAATATGTGATATAATTTTCCTTAGAATGAAAGATATCGAGGGGAGATTGTGCGCCCTCGGATATGACAGGAGGAAATCAAGCAATGAAACTGAAAAAACGTTATATCGTAGCCTGTGTGCTTCTCTGCATTGCAGCTATAGCGCTGTGCGTGGGAGTATTCAACATCGAAATGGGTCTTGCCCGCTATTCAAAGCTCAACAAGGTCACAAGCGAAACATGGTACGCCACATCAGCCAGTGACCTTGAGACCCGTCAGAACACCGACTTTTTCATCACCGAAGTTTTAAAGGGCGAGAATGCGGAAAATGCAAAGAAAGATGCAAAGTTCGGATATCTCGGAAAGCAGAGCTTTGCAAAGGGCAAGTATGTTGCCTTCGGACAGGAGACTTGGGGCGGTTCCATTACACTTAACGGTAAAAATCCCAATACAGGTGAGGACTATAAGCTGGGCGACAGAGTTTCCGTTTATTACAAGCCCGATAACCCGAAGCTTATTTATGTGACTACCGATTACACTATCTACCTTATCCTTCTTATCGTAATGCTGGTGCTAGCTATTGTTCTTATCTTTGTTTGCCGTATCGTCAACAAGAATATGAAGGACAACACCTTCAGTGAAGCTGCCGTGACCATAATGGATATCCCTATGGCGGTTCTCGTGGCAGGCTTTATCCTTTCGTTCTTTGCGGGAATGCTTATCGGAAATATCCAGGTAGATGCTACATACACATCTATCAATGAAAGCATAGTTCAGTCTATCGAAGCAGGCGAGATCACATTCTGATCTGTCAGAAATAATCACAAAGGGTACACGTAAAAGTACGGGTACCCTTTTTCATTAAATAGTTAAATTAAAGGAAATGAAAATAAATTATGGTCAGAGAAATAAAAAAAGGCGCCGATATCTTTTCGGAAAAGGCAGTGCCTGCAAGCAGAAGCGACATAAAGACCGCAAAGGATCTGCTTGATACACTTAAAGCAAATTCCGGGATATGCGTGGGAATGGCAGCCAATATGATAGGCGAAAACAAGCGCATAGCCGCAATATCCGTCGGAAAAAGCTCCTTTGTGATGATAAACCCCGTGATAATCGCCAATTCGCCCGAGATCTATGAGGCAGAGGAGGGCTGCCTTTCCCTTGAGGGAAAGCGAAAAACAGAGAGAGACGAATGGATATGCGCCGAGTATTACGATATAAAATTCAAAAAGCAGAAGCAGAGATTTTCGGGCTTTACCGCTCAGATAATCCAGCACGAGCTGGATCATTTTGAGGGAAAGATCATCTGAGGACTGTCAAAAAATGAACGTTAAAATAATTGCAAGGATAGAAAACGACTTTACGGAGAAATTCGGCGTTCCCCGTCAGAGCGGACTTGCGGATATAACCTCAAAAATAGTGTTTGAGCCGGAATATCGGGTCCCCGAAGCCTTTCGCGGACTTGAAGGCTTTACCCATATATGGCTTTTGTGGCAGTTTTCCGAGGCATTGCGGGATAAATGGACCCCCACCGTCCGTCCCCCGAGACTGGGGGGCAACAGGAGAATGGGCGTGTTTGCCACCCGTTCCCCCTTTCGTCCCAATTCCATAGGGCTTTCCTCCGTAAGGCTCGACAGGATAGAGCTGACTACTCCCGAAGGACCCGTTCTGTACGTTTCGGGAGCCGATCTTATGAACGGCACACCCATTATCGACATAAAGCCATATCTTGCCTATACCGATTCCCACCCCGATGCGTCGGGCGGCTTTGCTCTCACAGAGCGTGAGGGGAGACTCAGGGTAGAAATACCCGAAAGCATTGCACAGTATATCCCCAAGGAAAAGCTTTCGGGAATAAAAGAGGTGCTTTCCCAGGACCCCCGCCCCCAATATCAGTCAGCCCCCGACAGAGTGTACACAATGAGCTTCGGCGGCTTTGAGATATCCTTTAAGACCGATAACACGGTGCTGACCGTAACGGATATCCGAAAAAGCTGAAAGAGTTTCGTGTATATGCTGTATGATATGATTTATTTTTGTGCATAGCTTACAGATTTGCTGTAAAGCTGTTGCCAAAAGCTGTGTAATATGGTATAATTAAATATAGAAAAATAGAATGGCAGGGTATTTACAGCATAAGCTTCTTGCTTCTTGCCTCTGAATTTCTTGCCTCTAATAGGGAAGGACTGATAATAAAAATGGCAGTACAAAATAACGGCAATCCTCCCGTAGACGGAGAAGTTATCATAACCGTTCAGCCTAATTATTCGGTGGCATATATGACCATATATCCGCCTCAGAACGGCGGCAGAGAGATCACCTTTGACAGCGTGATATCCGCCCTTAATGTAAAGGGAGTAAAGTATAATATCAATGAATCGCTTATCCGCAGCCTTATCGAAAACAAGGATTTTGACAAGGAGATAAAGGCGGCAGAGGCTGATATGCCCGTTGACGGCAAAAACGGCACAATTACATACAAATTTGACAAGGAGCAGGTCATCGCCCCCCAGGAGGACGAGAACGGCTTTGTTGACTACAAAAACTTAGGTCTGATAAGAAATATCCGTGAAAACGAGGTCATAGCGGTAATAACCCCCCCCGAAGACGGCAAGGACGGCAAGGACATCAGAGGAGTGGTAATGAAAGCTGCTCCCGGCAAGCCCGCCCCCTATACCGTCGGCAAGGGAACAAGGCTTTCCGAGGACGGACTTTCCATAGTGGCAGCAATTGACGGCCACGTCTGCTACCGTGACAAGACCTTCTGTGTGGAGCCGGTGGTCACCATAAGGGGCGATGTGGACGCTTCTGTGGGAAATATCGACTTTCTCGGAGATGTTGAGATCAAAGGCGAGGTGCTTGAGGGATTTTCCGTTACCGCAGGCAAGAATATCACCATCGGCGGTAATGCCACCGGAGCAAAGATAAAGGCAGGCGGCTCCATAACCATCAAAAAGGGAGCTATAAACTCAAAGCTTACCGCTCACGGCAACATTTCCTGCCAGTTCTGCGAATATTCGGACATCTCCACCGACAGCGACCTGAACATACAGAATTTTGTTATCTGTAACGTTTACTGCGGCGGAAACCTTACCTCAAAGGGCGTTAACGGCGGCAAATACACCGTTCTCGGCAACACCGAGGTCACATATCTTGGCACCAAGAATTACGCCCCCACCGAGATCACAGCAGGCGATAATGCAATGTTATCCGCCGAGAAAAACGATTGCCTCAAAAAGATATCCGAGCTTGAGTCCACCATTGAAAGGTGCAATCAGATATCCGAATTCCTGACCGCCAAGCGCAAGGAGCTTAAAAAGCTTCCCGAGGATAAGGAAGAGCTTTTAGGCTCTGCCATCAAAACAAAGTTTGCCAGCCAGAACGAGATAAAGCAGATACGCAAAAGGATCATGAGCATAGACGAAAGTCTCAGCGAGGTGCAGCATTGCTTTGTAGCCGTAAAGGGCATCGCATATCCCGGCTCAAAGGTCATCATCAACGAAGCTGTAAAGAAATTCGAGGTTGAGACCCCCAGAGTAAAGATATTCCTTGACGAGAACGGCGAGCTTATAACAGGCACAGTATGACATTATAAAAAATCTCTCTCCGATTTATCGGGGAGAGATTTTCAGATTGAAAGGAAGGCTGTATGACGGACAAAGCAAAGACAAGGCTTAAAAAGCTCTTCAAAATTTTCATAATTCTTGTAATTTTGGGCATAGCAGTTGTCTGTGCTGCATTAGGCATAAGCGAGTATGTAAAGCGCTCCGTCTCGGACAAAATGCTGTCTCCCGAAGAAGCGGCAAATCAGGGGAATATCGACTGTATAATCGTGCTCGGCTGTCGTGTAAACGGTGAGACCCCAAGCCCCATGCTAAGCGACAGGCTTCTCAGAGGCATCGAGCTTTATGATATGGACGCCGCCCCTAAGCTTCTTATGTCGGGAGACCACGGCAGGACAAATTATGACGAGGTAAACGCAATGAAGCAGTTTGCCATTGACAGGGGAGTGCCCTCCGAGGACATTTTTATGGACCATGCAGGCTTTTCCACCTACGAGACTATGTACCGTGCCAAGGAGGTATTCGCCGCAAAGCGTGTGCTTATCGTCACCCAGAGCTATCACCTTTACAGAGCGGTGTATATTGCCGAAAAGCTGGGGCTTGAAGCCTATGGCGTGTCCTCGGACTTACAAAGCTATGTCAGACAGGATTATTACGATTTTCGTGAAATACTTGCAAGAGACAAGGATTTCGTAAAGACAATATTCAAACCCGAGCCTACATATTTAGGCGAGGTCATTCCCATAAGCGGAAGCGGCGACCTAACCAATGACAAGGAGTTTACCTGATGGATAAATTTATGCGCTCAAGCTATGACGAAAGGGACGTTACAGTTCTCTTAAAGGACATTACGGGAATGGTGGAGCCGTTGCCTGCCGAAAAACGTGAACCCCTTATCCAGAGCGGCGTTCACTATTGTGAAATGCTCCCCCTTGAATATGACCCCTCACCCGACTATATCCGTGAGTATGAGAATGCCTTAAAGCGCTTTTCGGTGATAACCGCAAGGTGCATTGCCAAGGTGTCCGAAAGGATAATAAGAGACAAAAAAGCCCCCGTACTCGTCTCCCTTGCAAGGGCAGGACTTCCCGCAGGCATAATGATAAAGCATTACCTTGAGAAAAAGTATGGCATAAGCGTCCCCCACTATGCCGTTTCCATAATCAGAGGAAGGGGCATTGACAAGAACGCAATGAACTATATCCTTGACCGTCACCCCCCCGAAAGCCTGCAGTTTGTTGACGGCTGGACAGGCAAGGGAGCTATACAAAATCAGGTAAACGAAGCAATGAAGGACTATAAGGGCGCTGACCCCAGAATTGCAGTAATATCCGACCCCGCCTGCATAACCCCCTTCTGCGGCACCCACGAGGATTTCCTTATAGCAAGCTCCTGCCTTAATTCGGTAGTCTCGGGGCTTATGAGCAGAACATTTCTCAGAAGCGACATAATCGGTGAGAATGATTTCCACGGAGCGGCATATTATAAGGAGCTTGAACCCTTTGACCGCTCATACGAATACATAAACGCCGTTGAAGCCTGTATGGAATACGGTGATATCACTCTTGACGATAAGCCCTTTGAATACGGCTCGGGACGCTTTGAGACCGCAGAGGTTGCAAGGAAATTCGGTATCGCCGACATCAACCTTGTAAAGCCCGGAATTGGTGAGACCACAAGAGTCCTCCTGCGGCGTGTGCCATATATGGTGCTTATCGCAGAGGACGCACCCGAGGAATACGTGGCACATATTATCGAGCTTGCCCGTGAAAAGGGCGTGCCCGTAAAGACATATCCCCTAAAATGCTATCGTGCCTGCGGCATTATCAAAAATATGCCTGCGGACACGTAATACCCGGAGGTAAAAAATGCTTTTCCTGTCCGACCTTGACCGAACACTGATTTTTTCATACAAACGCCTTGCGGAGAATAATATCTGCGTTGAGGAAAAGGACGGGAAAAAGCTGTCCTTTATGACCCCATTATCCGCAAAGCTTCTGTGTGAAATTTCCGAAAAGGTTAAATTTATCCCCATAACCACCCGTTCAATAGAGCAGTATAAGCGGATAAGCTTTCCCTTGGGGAAGCCCTGTCTTGCAGTCTGCGATAACGGCGGCAATCTCCTTGTAAACGGCGTTCCCGACCCACTGTGGCGAAAGCGTGCCGAGGAGCATATCCTGCCTGCAATGGCTGAAATGGAGCGGATAAAAAGCTATTGGGAGAGCCTTCAAGAGGTGTATTTTGAAGTCCGTCTTGTGGACGGTACATTCATTTTCACCAAAAGCCATACCCCCCTTGAAACGCTCCGACTGACCTTAGAAAAGCTATGCCCCGAAAAGGTAGACCTTTTTGACAACGGGGATAAGATATATGCCATACCCAAGGGTATAAATAAGGGAGCGGCTTTAAACCGGCTGAGAGAACGCTTCGGAGAAGAAATAATCGCCGCAGGAGACAGCCTGTTTGACACAGAAATGCTCCGAAATGGGGATATCTCCGTCATAAAGCAGGGGGAGCTGAGCGGAGAAATGCTTAACGATATTCAGTATTCCGAAGAGAGCGACGACCCCGATTTCACTCTGCGTACAGTAAAAAAAATTCTTGAAGAAAGAGGAATATTATGATAAAAAAGCTTATAGCACTGCTCATAGCAGTAGGTACTGCCCTGTCTTCCGCCGCCTGCACGCCCGAAAAGGGCAGTGCGGAAAACACCTCCGTCTCCCAAAGCACCGAGCTTACTCTGTCAAATCCCAAAGCAAGCAAGGAAGCCAAAGCGCTGTATAATTACATCTGCGACACCTACGGAAATGGCATAATCTCGGGACAGCAGGAGTCCACCTGGATGGGCAGCGAACAGTACGAGTTTGAGTACATCTATGAAAATACGGGCAAATACCCTGCAATACGTGGACTTGACTATATGAACGACGATTTCGACGGCGTAAACCGCCGTGCGGAGGACTGGCATAACAGAGGCGGAATTGTCACCATCTGCTGGCACTGCGGCTCGGATTTCAGCCATAGCTGGGACGAATGTATGAAAACGGAAATATCCGACTGGGACAAAGCACTCACCGAGGGAACGGACGAATACAAAAAGCTTCTCGCAGGAATGGATAAGGGAGGGGCGGCTCTTAAAGAGCTTCGTGACAAGGGCATACCCGTCCTTTGGAGACCCTTCCACGAGCTGGACGGCGGCTGGTTCTGGTGGAGCAAGGGCGGCGCGGAAAATTTCAAAAAGCTCTGGATAATAATGTATGACAGATACACAAACTACTGGAAGCTTGACAATCTGATCTGGGTATTCGGCTATTCGGGCAACGGCAAAGGCTATGACAAGTGGTACCCCGGCGACGAATATGTGGACATAGCAGGCGCAGATTCCTACAAGGACGGCGCAAACAATAACCTCTACAAAAAGGTAACGGATATCGTGGGAAGTGATGTACCCGTCTGCTTCCACGAATGCGGACGAATACCCACCGTATCACAGCTTAAAAAGAATAATACAAAATGGGTGTGGTTTATGACATGGCATACGGAATACATCACCGACAAGAACGATGTTGATGACCTTAAATCCATCTATAACGACGAATATGTCATAACCCTTGACGAGCTGCCAAAGCTGTACGAATAATGCAAACAAATCTCTCTCCACAAATAAATCGGGGAGAGATTTTGCATATATAACAAAATTCGAAACTTTACCGATTTAAAGCTTTTATGTGTTTATGCAAAGAAGTTACAGAGAGGTCATATAAAGTTCATAAAAATAAGCTATAATAAAAATCATAAAATCGACTTTGAAAGGACTTAAAGGATATGAAAATAGTAGCAGTCGGTCTGGGACTTATCGGCGGCTCGCTGTGCAAGGCGATAAAGAAGCATACCAACCACCTTGTAGGCGGCATAGACATCGACAGAAAGACCGTTAAAATGGCACTCTCCCAGAATGCAATAGATTACGAGGCAAAGGACGTTTCCGAAGCTGATATCACCATCGTCTCCCTCTTCCCCCCCACAATAATCAGCTTTATCAAGGAAAACGCCGACCTTTTCAAGGAGGGCAGCATCGTTATCGACACAGGCGGTATCAAGAAAGCCATCGTTGACGAGGTTACGCCCATACTTGCGGAAAGGGGAGTAACCTTCATCGGCGTTCACCCCATGGCAGGACGAGAATTTTCGGGCTTTGAATACTCTCTTGACAACCTTTTCGACAACGCAAGCTTTATTATGACCCCCACCGAAAGCACCCCCAAAGAGGAGATAAACATAATCGAGGATCTCGCTCATTCCATCCACTTCAAAAAGGTGGTAAAAGCCACCCCCGAGGAGCATGACAGGATTATCGCCTTCACAAGCCAGCTTGCCCACGTTGTGTCAAACGCATACATCAAAAGCCCCACTCATCAGCAGCAGCTTGGCTTTTCCGCAGGCTCATTCCAGGATCTGACCCGAGTTGCAAAGCTCAACGAGAATATGTGGACGCCCCTTTTCCTTATGAACAAGGAGCCGCTTTTGTTTGAGATAGACTACATCATTGACCGTCTCGGTGAATACCGTGACGCTATAGCAAATAACGACAGCGAAACTCTCAGAAGCCTTCTCCGTGACGGAAGAATACTCAAGGAAACCACCCCTGTGGACTGAATTTGCCTTGACTTTAATGGGGCAGATGTGGTATAATCATTTCAAAGCACAGAACTCTTAAAAAGCTTCTGTGCTTTGATTTTTTGAAAGGGTGAGAAAATTATGCCCCATTATTATATGTTCCATAAACCGAAAGGCTGTGTCACCGCCAAAAAAGACAGCTTATGCAAAACCGTAATGGACTATTTTCCGAAGGATCTGCGTGACACCCTCCACCCCTCGGGACGGCTCGATAAGGACACCGAGGGCTTTCTTCTCATAACCGACGACGGCGCCCTTACCTACAGCCTTATGCACCCCGATAAGCACGTTTCCAAGACCTATTTTTTCTATGCCATAGGCGTGCTCACCGAGGAAAAGATAAAAGCAGTCTCCGAGGGACTGACAATGCGGGGCAGCAATACCCCCGTCCGTCCCGCAAGGATAAAGTGCCTGTCCCAAGGGGTGATAACCGAAATAGTGGATTTCCTTCCCGAAAATAAGCGTGAGCAGCTTCTCAAATATCCTGCCCAGAAAATTTTTTCGGGAGAAATTATCATAGAAGAGGGAAAAAATCATCAGGTAAAGCGAATGCTCAGAGCCATAGACTGCTGTATCGTCTATCTCAAGCGGATAAACATCGGCGGTGTGCCCCTGGACGAAAGCCTTGCCCCCGGGGAGTACAGGGAGCTTACCGAAGAGGAGCTTTTAAAGCTAAAAAGATAAAAAAGTTCCTATTGACCTTTTCCCCTTAAAATGGTATTATTATAATATGGTCATAGCAATGGAAAGATAAGAGTATAATGCTATGAATACCTTAAATTACGGAGATGATAGTATGTGCGGATTTGTAGGGTTTACAAATGCCATTGACAACTCAAACAAGGTCCTGGGCGCAATGATGGATAAGATAAGACACAGGGGTCCCGATTCCGAGGGACGTTATATCGACGAATGTATCGCAATGGGCTTTCGCAGGCTCAGTATCATAGACATAACCGACAGCGGCGACCAGCCCATATATAACGAGGATAAGTCCAAGGTGCTTTTCTTCAACGGCGAGATATATAACTATAAGGATATCCGAAAGGAGCTTGAGGAAAAGGGACATAAATTCACCACCAACACCGACTCGGAGACCCTTATCCACGGCTATGAGGAATACGGCGAGAAGCTTCTTGATAAGCTGAGAGGAATGTTTGCCTTTGTTATCTGGGACAAGGAAAAGAAGGAGCTTTTCGGCGCAAGAGACTTTTTCGGTATCAAGCCCTTCTACTATGCCCTTATGAACGGCACATTTATTTTCGGCTCGGAAATAAAATCCTTCCTTCCCCACCCCGCCTTTGTAAAGGAGCTTAACACCGCCGCTCTTGAAAATTACCTCACATTCCAGTATTCCCCCACCAACGAGACATTTTTCAAGAATGTCTATAAGCTCCCCCCCGCCCATTGCTTCAAATATAAGGACGGCAAGCTTGATATAAAGCGTTATTGGGACGTTCACTTTAGTGCCGACGAAAAGCCCGATATGGATATGTGGGTAGACAGAATATCCGATACCTTCAAAAATTCCGTAGAAGCCCATAAAATCGCCGATGTAGAGGTAGGCAGCTTCCTTTCCAGCGGAGTTGACTCCAGCTATGCCGCATCTGTAGCAAATGTGGATAAGACCTTCACCGTAGGCTTCGGCGAGGACGAGAAATACAACGAAATAGGCTGGGCAAAGGAATTTTCCAAATATATCGGAAAGGAAAATATCAGCAAGGTAATAACCCCCGAGGAATATTGGGATAATATCAAAAAAATACAGTATCATATGGACGAACCCCTTGCCGACCCCTCCTGTATCGCCCTCTATTTCGTCTGCAATACAGCCGCACAGTATGTAAAGGTAGTCCTCTCGGGAGAGGGCGCAGACGAGATATTCGGCGGATATAACATCTATAAGGAACCCTTAGGCTCCCACGCCTATAAATCCCTGCCTAAATTTATCCGAAAGGGCATAGGCAGTGTTGCCGAAAAGCTCCCTCCCAAACGCGGCGTTAACTTCCTTGTGCGAAACGGCAAGGAGCTTGAGGAAAGATTTATCGGCAATGCCTATATGTTCTCCCCCCGTGACAGAAAGCGTCTCCTTAAAATAACCACCCCCCCCCCCCACCCCACCCCCAGAACAGCCCCA
>JAGAJF010000141.1 GCA_017829005.1 Oscillospiraceae bacterium
ACAACATTTCCTTTACCGTAAACGACGGCGAAATACTGGGCTTTCTCGGACCTAACGGTGCTGGAAAATCCACTACTATGAATATCCTTACAGGTTATATCTCCTCCACAGAGGGAGAGGTGCTTATTAACGGCATAGATATTCTGGACAACCCCACCGCCGCAAAGAAGGAGATAGGTTATCTTCCCGAGATACCTCCTCTTTATCCCGATATGTCCGTTAAGGAATATCTGAATTTCGTTTACGATCTGAAAAAATGCAAAATTCCGAGAGAGGCGCACATTGACGATGTGTGCAAGCTTGTTAAGATAACTGATGTTATGGGCAGGCTCATAAAGCATCTTTCAAAGGGCTACAGACAGCGTGTGGGTATGGCTCAGGCGCTTATCGGTAACCCTAAGATACTCATTCTTGACGAGCCTACAGTCGGTCTTGACCCCAAGCAGATACTTGATATTAGAAATCTTATCAAAAGGCTGGGCAAGAAGCACACAGTCATTCTTTCCTCTCATATCCTTTCGGAGATACAGGCTGTCTGTGACCGTATCGTTATCATAAACAAGGGTCAGATAGTAGCGGACGATACCACCGAAAACCTTACAAAGACTGTTTCCGACGATCTGAGATACACCGCAAGAATTGACGGTCCCCGTGAGGAGGTCATCAAGCTTATCAAGGGTATCAAGGGCGTTGAGGACGTTACCGCCGAGATGGAGAGAGAGCCGGGCATTTACGATTATGAGATCGATGTGGAGGAAAACTCCGATATCAGACGCGATCTTTTCAAGCGCCTTGCTGAGCGCAACTGGTATATGCTGGGACTTAGATCAAATGAAATGACCCTTGAGGACATCTTCCTCAAGATAACAATGGGCAGTGACGTCAAGGTCGGCACAAAGCCTGTGGACGAAAAAACTCAGAGAGAGCTTATGGAACAGGTCTCGGGTGCTGTTCTGGCAGCAGATGCTGTAAGTCTGATGAAAAAATCGGGTGGCAGCGAAGAGACCGAAAGTGAAAGCGACGGAGGAGAAGAATAATGGGTGCTATCTATAAAAGAGAAATGAAGGCATTTTTCACATCGCCCATCGCATACATCTATCTTGCCATATTTTATGCGATAAGCGCATTCTACTATGTGGGCAGCAACATTATGGGTGCGACCACCGATATGTCATATGCATTTCTCGGAATATTTATGATAATAATGCTTTTCATACCTCTTCTTACTATGAGACTTATGTCTGACGAGAAGAAGCAGAAGACCGATCAGGGACTTCTTACCGCTCCCGTTAACCTTGCTGAGATAGTTATGGGAAAATTCTTTGCGGCGGCTACGGTTTTTGTTATCGGAATGGCTATTTATGTTCCTTATGTGTTGGTTCTGTACAGCCTTGCGGGCAACCTTCCCTGGGCGACTGTTATCGGACATTTTGTTGGGCTTCTTCTTGTGGGAACCTCATTTATTTCCATCGGTCTTTTCGTGTCCTCCCTTACGGAGATACAGATCGTTGCGGCAATTATCAGCCTGCTCATCAACTTCCTGCTGTATATGATCGACATTTTCGCTTCGAGAGTTACCTTTGCTCCTCTCAAGCAGGTTATGGTGGCTGTGGGCTTTTATAACAGATACACCGAGTTTACTCAGGGTATCCTTAATATCACCAGCGTTGTATTCTTTATCAGCGTAATATTCATTTTCAATTTCCTTACGGTGAGGGTGCTTGAGCGCCGCCGCTGGAGCTGATTGAAGATCATTAACTGAAAGGAATGAATAAAATGGCTAAAAATAAAAAAGAAGCTGAAATAAATGCAGACGTAACTCCTGCAAATGAGGCTGCCGGAACTGCAGCTTCTGAAACTGCAGCCGCTTCCGAAGCTGCCCCGAAGAAAAAGGGCAGTTTTAACAGGAGAAAGCTCAAATACGGCTCTATTGCCGCTGCAATAACAATTATCGTGGTGGCTATCGTGGTGCTTGTGAATGTTATTGTGAACATTGCTTCAAACAAGGTGAATATGTCCATCGACCTTACCACAAACGGCAATTTTGAGATATCACAGCAGACTATAGATTACCTTGATACCTTAGATCAGCCCGTCAAAATTGTTTGTCTCTCAGACGAGCTTACCTTCCAGACTGCTACGTACATTTACTACAAGCAGGCTTACGAGGTGCTGAAAAAATATTCCATTTACAGCGATTATATTGACCTCAAGTTTGTTGATATGGTTGCAGACCCCACCTATGCGGAGCGATACAAGGAGTCCTACAAGGGCGAGATAAGCCAGTACAGCATAGTTGTTGAAAACGAGGCTAACGGACGCATCAAGGTCTTTGGCATTCAGGATCTGTACAACACCGAATCACAGTTTGATTACAGCAGCTTCTCTTATTATGATGTTCCCGTTTCCTCAAAGGCGGAGCAGGAGATAACCTCTGCAATAATGTATGTCACCGACCCCGACCCCATCAAGGCTGTTGTATTTAACAGCGAGACTTCGGGTACCTCCTATGACAATGTATTTAACCTCCTTTCCGCAAACGGCTATGAGGTCAGCGAAATGGATCCTCTTGCGGGAACTATCCCCGAGGATACGGATATCGTTGTTATAAATGCTCCCCTCAATGACTATGATTCTTCTGTAATTGATATGCTTTACGCTTTCCTTGACAATGACGGAAAGTTGGGCAAGAGCCTTATATATTTTGCGGATTACAGTCAGAAGACTACATCGAATATCGACACATTCCTGCAGGAATGGGGTATTCGTGTGGAAAACGGTATTGTTGCCGACAGCGATGTTAACAATCTCCAGAGCCAGAACCTTTATGTTATCAGAGATTATATTGCCGAGAATGATTATTCCACAAACCTTGCTTCGGCTTCTCTGCCTGTGATAGATTTCCAGTCCAGACCTCTTACTCTCCTCTTTGACAATAAGGACACAAGAAGCACCGTTGCGCTTCTCCAGACAAAGGATACAGCTTTCATTATGACCGACGAGGTACAGCAGGCTATCAAGAACGGCGATACCTCGGGTATTGAGTACGGCGTTCAGACCACTATGGCTCTCGGCAGAAAGCATATCTTTGATGAGGATAATAATCTTGTTTTCAGCAATGTGCTGGTTATCGGTTCTTCCGAAACTCTGGACGAAAGCTTTACTTCCACCACATATTTCAACAACGGCGATTACTTTATTTCCGTTGTGAATACAATGGCAGGAAAGAACACAGGCATTTCCATAGTTGCAAAAGACCTTGGCTCGGACAGCTTTGATATGGACCAGGGTACTGCTAACAGATACTTTATCCTGTTTATAGTTATTGTTCCCGTTGTGGTACTCATCATTGGCGCTGTGGTATTTATCAGGAGGAGAAGCAAGTAAATGAGATCCAATGTTAAGCTTTTGATAATCGGCGCTGTGGTGCTTGCCGCACTTGCTGCCGCAGTGATCCTTCTGAATGTGTCGGGCGGCTCGGAAGAACCCGAGGAAGCTGTCAGCGAGACTACTGCCGCTTCCGAACCTCTCTCAAAGCTGCTTTATGACAAGGATCCTGCTCAGATAGACAATATCCACGTTTCTAACAGCTCGGGGGAGTATGATGTTGTTAAATACAACGACAGCTCATGGTTCGTTTCCGATTTTATCGGACTTCCTCACAGTGCTGTGGCTGTAAATGATATATGCTCAAGTGCTGCTACGTTTACCTCTCAGCAGGTGGCGGCGGAAAATGCCGAGGATATGTCTGTCTACGGTCTGGATGCTCCCCGTGCGGAGGTCACTGTGACCTTCGGCGGCGGCTCCGATGTAAAGAAACTGCTTATCGGAAACGAGTCTCCTTCAAGCGGTCTTTGCTATGCTTCCTTCAAGGGAGAAAAGACCGTTTATGCGGTGAACAGCTCCGATGTGGATATTTTCTTAAACGACAGATTTTATTTCCTTGCAAAGACTGTTTACACACAGAAACAGCCCGAGGACGAGAATGATACAACAAATTATGCAAAGATCACAAGCATTACCATCTCCCGCAAGGATATAGATTACGATATCGTTCTTGAATATGATGTCCGTCAGGACGATCCCGATGCGGTTTACGGCAATTCTTCAACTCATGTCATGACAAATCCTGTAAGCCTTGACCTTAATCCCGATACAGCCTACAATGTGATAAACAGTGTTTTCAATCTTACTGCCACCGAGATAGCCGTTGCTGCTCCTACAGACGAGATAATGGCACAGTATGGTCTTGCAGACCCTTACGGCGAGGTAAGCTTTGATATCACAGGCGGAGATTTTTATCTGCTTATGGGCAATGAATACTTTGACGAAAACGGCAGGGCTCTCGGAAGATACTGCTATGCAGATGGTATTGACATTATTTATATGTTCGATTACAGTATCCTTCCCTGGGCGACTGTAATGCCTCTGGATATTTCAATGACAATGATTACAAGCACCTATATCTACACCATCAACACCATTGAGATCGAGACCGCCGACAGCAGCACCCTCTTTACCCTCAGCGGCGGAATGGACGATTTCAAGGTCGAGTGTGACGACAGCGATGTTACGGTACAGAATTTCAAGGATTTCTATCAGTATATTCTCCGTGCGCCTGCCGAGGAGCTTTATCTTGAGCCTTGCTCGGAGCCTGCCGATATAACCGTTACCATCAGCCACGAGTACGGGGTGGATAAGATAGAGTTTATAAATTCTGCTGACAGAAAGTCTATTATCAGGTTAAACGGCAGAACCGGTTTCAAGTGCAGAACAGCTTATGTGAACCGTCTTATTGAAAATGCAGAACATCTGCTGAACGGCGAAAAAATTGTTACCACCTGGTAAGATATGACAGAATACGCATTTTGTATCTGTTAAAATAATTATATTCGGTCGGCAAGTCTTTTTGGAAAAAATTATAAAAATGTTAAAAAACTACTTGATTTTTCTGTATTTTTGTGTTATAATGTTTTAAAGAAGATTTGCAGGCTTAGACTAATTTATAAGGAGGAACAGCTATGAGTGACGCAGCAGAAACAAAAAAGACAGATTTCTTTACCTACAAGGGTTATCCGCTGGTGAGAAAAGGCGACCAGATCTATTATGGCAATATGTACGACCCCTATGTTATTATGATGCAGATTATGGAGAAAACTAAGGTGGGCGATCTGGACGTTGCCAGCAAGGTCAAGATCTACAAGATGGCTACTGACGAAAAGCTTAACCCTGTTGAGGCTATCATAAAGCAGAGCGAGAAGAGCAGCCTTTATGAGGCGCTTGATATCGCTTATGCGTGGCTTTCAAGATAAAATAATAAAGGCTGTCCGAATTCGGGCAGCCTTTTGGTATGCACAGAAAAACTCCGTCCCTGAAATATCGGGACGGAGAGTTTTTTATGCTTTTTCGATTTTAATGCTGTGAAGCTTCAGACCGCTCTGTGCAAAATATATTCTAAGTGTTGTGAAGCGGGAGAAGCAGTTTGTTGTGCAGTCAAAGGAAACAGGGAGACCGCCTGTGCCATTCCAAGTAAATGAGCCGCAGGGCGTTCCCATACTGAATACGGTCACGGGTATCTGCGCAAGCTCGCTCTGCTCGGAGCTGCCTGTAAGAGTAATGCGGTAAAGTCCAAGATCGAAAACGTCAAGTGCAAAAATGAAATCGCTGCCGCGGTCGGTGCGGATATCTGTTCCGTCGATGACGAGAGTTCCGTCAAGCTTGTAGAAGGTGACCTCTTCGGAGCTGTCGGAGCGGCTTTCATCGGGGCGGTTTATTATCTCAACTTCATCGGATATGCCGCAGAGCCTGTCCATAGCGTGGGTGCCAAGCAGGAAGGTACAGATGTTTGCAGCGTTTCTTTGAAGCTCTGCACGGGTTAGAGTTCCGTTTTCAAGCGATGAAAGGGTATTGTCATTATTTCTGCCGCCGTCTGCACAAACCATATAAACATCATTCTGCGCTCTTGCCATTGCTGCAAAATTAGATTTATCCACTGCTTTTCCGCGCTCGTTGATATTTGCCCACCAGTCGGTCATCACAAAGCCCTTGAAGCCCCATTCATCTCTGAGAATAGTGGTGCAGAGGTCGTAATTTCCCGCTGACCAGAGACCGTTTACGGAATTATAGCTGGTCATAATGGAATCGGCGGCTCCCTCACGAACTGCTATTTCAAAGCCTTTCAGATATATCTCCCTCAAGGCTCTTTCGGAAACGGCAGAGTCAATGTTGTGTCGGTTGGTTTCCTGATTGTTTCCGCAGAAATGCTTTATGGTTCCAGTTACGCCTTCGGAGTGAAGTCCCGCAAGCTCGGCTGCGGCGATAGTTCCCGAAAGGAAGGGATCCTCGGAGAAATATTCAAAGTTTCTGCCGTTGAGGGGGTGGCGGTGTATGTTCATACCCGGACCCAAAAGGCAGTCCACCTTATTGGCGGACATCTCACGTCCCATATATCCGAAAAGCTCGGTGACAAGGGCTTTGTTGAATGTGGAAGCGA
>JAGAJF010000142.1 GCA_017829005.1 Oscillospiraceae bacterium
CAACGCCCATTCCGTGGTCGATGAAAAGCCCCTTGCCTATCTTTGCACCCGGGTGTATCTCAATGCCTGTGAAAAATCTTGCAAGCTGGGAAATTACCCTCGCCGTAAGGTAAAGCTTTTTCTCGTAAAAAAAGTGGGATACACGATACGCCGCCACAGCGTGAAGTCCCGAATAGGTAAGAATTATCTCAAGAGTATTCTTTGCCGCAGGGTCTCTCTGCTTTACCGACTCGATATCCGCTTTGAAATGTTCCATAAGTGTGCCTAAGCTGCTCATATGATCCCTCGCTTAAAAAAATAATATTGCCCGAAAGCTGTGTGAAACGCCTTTATCATATTATATGCGGAGGGTCAGCCCTTCGCCCTGATAACATCACTTCATAAAAAAACAAGCCGCCCTCAGAATGCTCTGAAGACGGCGGAAATTTCTTTACCGGCGTGGTCCCACTTCAATTCGGCAGGATATATTTTTATATCCATACCCTCTGATGTCGTATAACGGCGACCTCCCGTGACAGCATACTCATATGCAGGGCATACTTCCTCTGTCAGACTGACGAACGCACTTCACCGCAGATATTCACGCCGCTCACACCTATCGGGCGCTCTCTGAAGAAGCTCTCAAACGGTTACTCTGAACGCTGAGCCTTTATAAATATTACATAACAAAAGTATTATACCACACCGCTCTCCAAAAAGCAATAGCCACGACAATTTTTCTTTGTAAATATTTTTCGGGTCATTGACAAAAGTGGAGAAATATGGTATAATTATCCTAAAGAAGTTCTGAGGTGATATGATGGAAAATGCTCCGAAGCGGAAAAGCAGGCAGATTTTCATAAAGCTCCTTGCTCTGCTTCTCATAATTTTTCTGATACTCTCGGCAATAAGCTTTCCGCTTAAAACCGTTTCATATATGATATATACCGATAAGGTGACTGAGCCTGTGCGCATAGCTCACGTATCCGACCTGCACAGCGAATATTACGGCAGGGATATGAAAAACCTGATTGAAGCCATTGACGGACAGTCCCCCGATGTGATAGTGCTGACGGGAGATATTTTCGACGATATCAGAGATAACGAAAACACCCGCATTTTTCTGAAAGCCGCTGTCTCAGAATACCCCTGCTATTATGTTTCGGGAAATCACGAGCAGCGAAAGGGCGGCTGGAAAAATTTCAGAGAAGAAGCTGCAGATCTGGGAGTTACCGTTCTTGAAGGTGAAAACGTCAGCTTTAAAGGGATAACTATTTGCGGCGCTTCGTCTACGGGCGACGGCAGGCTCACATTTGACGAGAGTGTGAAAAAATGCGCCGAGGAATCGGGAAACGGTTTTAATGTGCTTCTCGCCCATTATCCCGAGAAGGTGGACTATTACCGCTCCTTCGGGAAATTCGACCTGGTGCTTTCGGGTCACGCTCACGGCGGTCAATGGCGTGTGCCTTTTCTGATAAACGGTGTGTATGCTCCCGACCAGGGCATATTTCCCGAATATGCGGGAGGTATGTATGAGTCCGCGGACGGAATAATGATAGTAAGCAGAGGACTTTCGCGAACAAACGATATTATTCCCCGAATTTTCAACAATCCCGAGCTGGTAATTATTGACATTCTGCCCGAAGGAGAGGTGGAAAATTGAATATTGACCCTTTGAAAATAATTAAAATTTCTGTGGGAGCGGTAACGGCGGCAGCGGTATCATATGCCATGGGGCTTGAGTACGCCGTATCTGCGGGAATCATATGCCTGCTCACAATTCAGGACACACGTAAGGAAACCCTTTCCATTACGCTCAAAAGGCTTATCGCTTTCTGCGGTGTTACTGCTTTATGCGCTTTGATATTCGGTATGCTCGGATTTGGTTTATTGCAGCTGGGGGCGGTGCTTCTGCTGTTTCTTATAATATGCGGGACTCTTGATATGAACGAGGCTGTGGCGATGAACAGCGTTATTGCCACGCATTATTTCGTCTCGGGTGACATTTCCATAAGAATGATTGGAAACGAGCTTCTGCTCCTTATGGCAGGTGCGGGCATTGGCGTACTTCTTAACATTTTTATGCCCTCAAACACGCGTAAAATTCGCCGCATACAGCAGGAAACAGACGATAAAATACGGCGCATTATCGGGCGTATGGCAGTGTATATCACAGCAGAGGACAAGTCCGATTACACGGGGAGCTGCTTTGAGGAAACTGACAGGCTGCTTGAGGCTCTTCGGCATGAGTCTGTGAAATATATCGGCAATTCCTTTGTGAGCGAGAAGGATTATTTTTACAAATACGTGGGAATGAGAATGGAGCAGTGCGTCATTCTTATGAGGATATTTACCGATATCAAGCGGCTGAGTATCGTTACCTCCTACGCTGAGCCTATTGCCGTTTTTCTGGGTGAAATGAGCGGACAGTTCAGCGAGATAAATGATGCTAAGGGGCTTCTTGAGGATATTGACGGGCTGTTTGCATATTATTCGGAGGAGACTTTGCCCCAAAGCCGTGAGGAATTTGAAAACCGTGCGCTGCTGTATCACATTCTCTGCGACCTGAAAAATTTTGTTGCTCTCAAGGCAGAATTTGCAGATGCTCTTGATGAGAACGAAAAGAAAAGATACTGGATAACAAAAAAATATTGACGAAAAGTCAATTTTAATACTAATCTTTAATCGTTCTGTAGACAAAGGCTGCGTTATAGCTGTCGGATTTATCTATAGGTTGGTTAAAGATTAGTATATGGTATTATTATAACAGGCAGAATAATATAAGACGGAGGTACTATCTATGAAAAGAATTATCATTACGGACGACGAGATCATGAACCTCAGAATGACGGAATTTATTCTGAAAAAAGCAGGCTATGAAACGGTCAAGACGGCTTCGGGCATTGAATGTCTGAATTCTGTCAGGGAGCAGAAGCCCGACCTTATCCTCCTTGACCTTTTAATGCCCGAAATGAACGGCTTCGAGGTCATTGAAAGGCTCAGAGAGATGGACGATGGAAGGGATATCCCGGTTATCCTGCTCACTGCTGCCGAGGATAAGGAAAGCCTTGACAAAGCTCACGAATTAGGCGTATCCGCCTGCGTGGGCAAGCCCTTTAAGCAGGAAGAGCTGCTTGGAACTATTCAGTCTGTAATAGGTCAACTCTGAAAAAAATCCGGACTGCTGCAATATTTGCGGCAGTCCTTTTTTATACTAATCTTTAATCGTTCTGTAGACAAAGGCGGCAGATAGAACACAGCCAATCTAGGAAAGCGACCGCAGGCGATATGTCAAGCGAAGCTTGACACCGGCAAGGGAGCTTGACGACGAGTGGCGGGGTTATAGCTGTCGAATTTGTCTATATGTTGATTAAAGATTAGTATTAGATATTTGTATCATTTAACAAATCAGAAAAAAGTGCAGAAGCTTATGACAGTGTCACGGCTTCTGCACTTATTTTTATTCGTGAAGAATGGTTATTCTGAAAACGTCAATGGGCACTCCTGTGCTTTTTATGGCAACAGAGTCGATATCTGCTGCGGTAAATCCTGCTGCGGCGACGGCGGCGGTCATCACATCATACTCGAATATGACCATTCCCTCGGAGCAGGAGGTGGCTGTTACTTCAATAGGAGTATCATTTATGGTTATCACCATTGCCGCGGGTGTAAGATTTGCGGGCGCGGAAGCTGTGGAGGTATATTCCGCAAGGAAAAGCACCCCGCTTGACAGGATATCTGTGCTTATGCCCTCAGCCGAAAGACTTATTTCTGCGGAAACGGCATTTCCCATTGCATTCTGATGCTCGGGTTCGATAATGATTCCCTCTGCAAGGGCATCGGCAGAGTACATTCCCTCCCCTTCGGACGCCTCGGAAGGGACTGTTTCGGATACAGCTTCTTCGGCGGATATTTCTGTCTCGGAAGCGATCTCGGAGGAAGGCGCCGTTTCGGATGTAAGCTCTGTTTCGGTAACTGTTGTCGTTTCGGCAGGCATCTCCGTTTCGGTCACTTCGGAAACAGCTTCACTTTCGGGAACTGTCTCTGTTACTGTCATATCTGTAAGCTCGGTGATGACATCGGTCTGAACAGCTGAATTGTTGACAGGCTCGCTTCTTTGTCCTAAGAAGAACATCGCTCCGCCTGCTGCTGCAACGATCAATACTGCGATAACGGCGATAATTCCGCCCTTGCCCTTCTTCTTTGTCTCTGCAGGGACATTTACGGTCTCGGGAATTGGTTCGGTTTTGGGTTCTGATCTTTTTTCGGGGGTCGGCTCGGGTTTTGGCTCGGGTTTATCCTCGGCTTTTTTCTCCTCCAAAGGCTTCTGTGGCTCGGGCTTTAATGCATCTTCCTTATGTACCTCTGCCGTAGGCTCCTTCGGCTCCTCGGGAGCATTTCCGGGTTTATTTATTGATACCTCTTCGCTGTCAAGCTTTTTGATATCGGGGATATCCTCAAGGATATTTTCAGCCGCCATTTCAAGGACAGCTGCCTGCTCCTCGGGAGTAAGCACGCCTGTATTTACCTCGGGAAGACCCGCGGTATCATTTGAAACATTTTCGGTATCATATTTCTTGGGCTTTTCGTCCTCCGAACGGGAGGACATCTCCAGGACGGGCGTTCCGCAGTGCGGACAGAATTTGCTCGTTTCAAAAAGCTCTCCGCCGCAGTTTGTACAATATGCCATATGATATACACCTTTCTTATCATTGGTCTTCTGACATTTTGTCAAAAGAAAACTGCTGTATAATTACACATTCAACAATAATTATACAGCAGAATTTATTAAAATATCTATTACACTGCGTTATCCCATTGTAAAAAATCTTTGAGTGGCAGTATAGGTCTTACCCGGAGCAAGCTCCTCATAGCCGCTTTGCTCTGCGGGCATATCAAGATTTGGAGCATTTACCTGGGCTGTCATAGGCTCGGGACAGAAATAATTCATAAAGCCGTTGTGGTTCCAGATTATCCAGAACTTGTATTTTTCATCAACCTCGTTGCATATCTTCTTGCCGCTGGCTGTATCTGTCATAACAGTTCCGTGGAAGGGTTTGCCGTCAAGGGTAAGGGTTCCGCCCGAATACATATCGTTGCAGATATCCTTTAAAACTGGGCAGGTTCCCGACACGTACTGCTTATCATAATCCGAAAGCTTTGCTCTCTTGCCTGTGGGGAGCCATTTGGATTTATTAAACAGGATATGCTCCTCTGCAGGCACCTGAAGTCTGATATTTTCCTGAACTCCGCCGTCCACAAAGGGAGCGTTTATGGTGGTGTGGGTCGCCACGGAAACGGGCATCATCTTATCCGACTGATTGATAAGGGTAACGGTATGGGTAAGTCCCTTGTCGGACAACTCTATCTTTATCTGCACGGTAAATTTCACGGGGAAGCAGTTATAGAAAAAGTCCTTTTCGTCATAGACATACTCGTTAACCACGTATGCGGTCTTGCCCTTGACTGCCATATCCTTGACGATGTAGGCTCTTTTCTGGATAAAGCCGTGAAGGTGGTTGCCGAAGCGCTCCTCATTTACGGGGAGACGGTAGAGTGCGTCTGAGGTGCGGAGAAGTCCGCTTTCAAAGCGATTGGGAAGGTAGAGGGTGGGCAGTCCCCATATTTCGGGAGCGTTCATTATCTCGCCCATGGAAACGCTGCCGTTATAGCGGAATATCTCCATTCCCCTTTTGTTGTCTCTGAAACGAAGGACGTTGGAGCCGAGTCCGTGAGCGACTATGGCGTAATATCCGCCTGCCGCAAGCTCAACTACCTCTGCGCCCTTGTGTATGGCTTTTCTTGCATAAAGCTCCATTGTTAAAACTCCTTTATATTTAAGTATCGTATGCACGTATTCTGAGAGGTATTCCCATTTTTTCGGAAATTGCCTTGCTCTCGTTTATCTCACGCTCGGAAATTACGTCAACTACTGTGAACATTACCTTGGGAACGTATTTTTTGCAGTCCTCGGCAAATCTGAGCATTGCTTCAAAGCTGTCCTCCCATTTTGGTCGGGTGACTTTGTTATAGTCCTCACGGTTTCCCGAGTTAAGGCTTATGGAAACGATATCAACCGCGCCCTCAAGAAGCTTGGCGGTGGGTCTGCCGTTGATCTTATCCCCAAGACCGTTGGTATTGAGCCTTATTGTAACATCGGGATAACGCTTTTTAAGCTCTTTGCCGATACATGAAATATCCTCGGCTCTTTCCATCGGCTCGCCGTAGCCGCAGAAAACTATTTCACCGATATTTTTCATATCGTACTTGTCAAATTCGGCAAGCACTTCCTCACAGGTGGGTTCTCTTTCAAGCCAAAGGCTGTCGCTGCCGTATGCTCCGTCGCCGTTATGTCTTATACAGAAGGTACAGTTACAGGGGCAGCGGTTTGTGAGGTTTATATACAGATTGCTATGCACCGCATAGACAAAGGTCAGACTTTTCAAGGTCACTCTTCTCTCTTTATTTTCTTATCTTTAGCGATATATCAAACGCCTTTACGGAATGGGTTATTGCGCCCACGGAAATGATATCAACTCCTGTTTTCGCAACTGCGGCAACGGTGTCAATGCTAATATTTCCCGAAGCCTCGAGGACTGCCTTTCCGTCTGCGATCTTTACGCACTCGGTCATTTCCTCGGGGGTCATATTGTCAAGCATAATAACGTCCACATTGCAGCCCAATGCTTCAATAAGCTCCTCCTTGTTTCTTACCTCAACCTCGATCTTTGCCATATGACCAATTTTCTGCTTGAGAGCGGAAACAGCGCCTGTGATAGAACCATATGCGTCAATGTGGTTATCCTTGAGCATTGCGGCGTCGGAGAGATTATAGCGGTGGTTTCTTCCGCCGCCTGCGGTCACGGCATATTTCTCCAAGGCTCTGAGACCCGGAAGAGTTTTTCTTGTATCAACAATAGAGGCTTTTGTGCCTGCGCAGGCTTCTACAAGCTTATTTGTGGCTGTTGCAACGCCCGACATATGCTGTAAGATATTGAGGGAAGTCCTCTCCGCTTTGAGTATTGAACGGGTCTTGCCCTGAACTTTTGCGATAACGTCTCCCTTTTTCACCTTTTCGCCGTCGTGAATGAATATATCGCACTTGACTGTGCTGTCAATAAATGTAAATGTCCTGAGGGCGCAGTCTATGCCTGCAAGAACTCCCTCTGCTTTGGAAACAAATTCGGCGGTGGATATCTCCTCCTCGGGGATAAGCAGGTCGGTGGCAAGGTCTATGTAGTTTATGTCCTCGGACAAGGCTCTTTTAATAATATCGTCAACGTAAAATTCGGGTAACAGCATTTTTTATATATTTCCTTTCAAGTGATTTTAATTTACGCAATAATCCAGAGTTTCTCCGATACTCTCGGGAATGAGAAGGTCGGCTCTGTCATCATACTGTGTGGCGCTCTTGTTTATCAGCACAAGCTTATTTCCGTGATAATACTCGATAAGTCCGCTGGCGGGATATACGGACAGAGAGGTCCCGCCGATAATGAGGATATCGCAGTTTTCAATAGCTTCAATGGAGGCGTTCACCGTTTTCTGATCGAGTCCCTCCTGATAAAGCACCACGTCGGGCTTTAAAAGCCCCTCACACTTGGAACACTGAGGAATATAGGGGGAGTTTTTCACATACTGTGCATCGTGAAGCTCGCCGCAGCGGACGCAGTAGTTGCGGTGAACGGAGCCGTGAAGCTCGTAAACCGTTTTGCTGCCTGCCGCCTGATGAAGTCCGTCAATATTCTGTGTGACCACAGCTTTAAGCTTTCCCCTTCGCTCAAGCTCGGCAAGGGCAAGGTGAGCCTTATTGGGCTTGGCGTCAAGATAGAGCATTTTATCCTTGTAAAACTCGTAAAACTCGCTTATGTGATTGCAGAAAAAGCTATGGCTGAGAATAGTTTCGGGGGGATATTTATATTTCATATTATATAGTCCGTCCACGCTTCGGAAATCGGGGATACCGCTTTCGGTGGAAACTCCTGCTCCTCCGAAAAACACTATATTATCAGAGCTGTCTATCCATTCTTTAAGACGAACGGCGTTTTCCGTTACTGCCATTTTTTATCAATCCTTTCTGCGGGGAGCCGTATATATAATGATTATATCACATTTTTTCCGAAATTGCTACTGTTTTTTAAAATTTTTTCAAAAAAAATCAGAAGCCGCTTTATATAACGGCTTCTGCGTAAAAAAACAGATCAGCTTTTCTTTTTCATAAGCTTTATCATAACCGCTGAAAGGACAACTGCGCCGAGGGCAAGACACAGGGGCAGGAGATATGCGTTTTCCGTGCCGTTAAGTGAGCTTTCTGCCGCATTGTATGCCGCAAGGGTCTCTTCTTCGGTGATAAGCTGTCCCGAGACTGCCGCTCCCTCCCCTGCGGAAATGTCAATGCCGTATGTGGTTAGGTCGGTGGATTCTGGAGCAGGAAGGAATACCCAGTAATTGTCATATCTGTCTCTGCCTTTTGCAACCCATCTGTTGCCGTAGACCCACATATTGCCGTTTTCGTCTGTCCAGCATTTGTCGGCAATTTCATTTTTAAAGGGGTATGTTTCCTTTGTGTACCAATTTTCTGCTTTTATGGAAACACATTCCTCGGAAAAAGGATATTTCCACAATATCATTCTTTCCTTCGGAATATATTCGTCAAGCTCGCCGCTGTAATCTATAAGCTCCGACTCGTGTTCGTCAAGAAAGGTGAAAACATTGTAAATCTCGCTGAGCTTGGTCATTTCCACCCAGCCGTCCTTGCTTCGTTCGTTTTCCAAACGCTCCCAGAATGAGCAGCAGCCCCATACAACTCCTGCCTCGTCGGTGTAGGTAAAGCCCACGCTGACCGTCTCACCCTTTTTGATATATCCGCTTATATTATCACGAAGAGGACTTCTAAGCAGACTGCTGTCCTCAGTAACCTCATAGGTTCTCCAATGGATATATTCACAATTTTTGTAATTGCTTCTGTAAAAGGAATTATCGGGCTCGGCTATGGTGTCCGCATATGCGGAAATTCCCGAAAATGCAAGCAGGGAAAACGCTGCAAAAATTGTACAGATAATGTTTTTTAGCTTCATAATGTCACCTCAGAAAATTTATGAGAATACCGCAGAGAAAGGAAGCTCCGTTTGCGCAAAGTGAAAATAAAAAGGGCTTTTTTATATCCGTCCTGCTTTTGTAAACAAGCCATTCCGCTATGACGGCGCTTATTTCAAGGAGAGCCGTTATTATTACCATAGCTTGCCCGTCAAGTCTCATTTCATATGCAAAAAAGCTGTGGATAACATTCACAAGAGGATTTGTGAGCAGGTTTGCAAGGAGCATTATTACAAAGTTTCTGCCGCCCTTTACTCCCCATATCGCCCCGAAAAGTCCCTCAAGGAGTATGGTAAGCAGCAGAGCAATGCCCATTGACTTAATTATTGCAAGGGTCATCGGTGTGGACAGCCCTCCTTTGAAGCGCAAAGCCCGCAAGGAGCATTGCCGCCGAAATAATGCAGAGGATCGTCATTGTCCCCTTGCCTATCTGCATACCGCCCTTTGCTGCATATGAGGGTACATATCCAAGAAACAGGGCAAAGGTGAGAAGTCCGAAGGAAAATCCCCTGCCGCCTTTGAAAATATCCGCCGCCGCTCTGAGGGTCATGGGCATTGACATATTGAAAAGCAGTATCGCCATAAGTCCGCAAATGATATTGTCCGAAAAAAGATACAGAAGCGCTGCCCCCGGCATTGACACAGCCGCCGCTTTTTCCTTTCCGAAAAAGTCCGAAGCAAAGCCGCCTAGAGCCTTTCCTCCTGCGGTAACAAGCACCGCCGCAAACGCTGTCATAGGAGTTATTATCCATGCAAATGAAAGCGCAAAACCTCCTATGCTGCGGATAACCACAACCGCAAAGAACAGCATTGCCGCTGTTATGACAGGTGCGGAAGCTTTGAAGGAGAAAAAGTTCTCCGCCGCCGCTCCCTTTTTATTATCCGAGCGGAAAATATAGGGCGAGGCGAATATAAACGCCGTCCAAAAGAGCATTATGAGCATCGGGAATATGTAGAAAAGCCCGTCTCCCTTGCCCGCAATTGTACCAAGGTAAAGCCCGATTGCTCCAGGTGACACGAAAATTCCCAGCGCTCCCGAGCTGTCATATTTATCGAGAACGTACACTCCTCCACCTGCGTGGAAAAGGGCATTTCCCACTCCCGCACATACGGCGGCGGGAGAAAGCAGTCCACCGAGAGCGGCAAAATATGAAAGGAAAATAAGTCCGCAGCCTGCAGCGGCGGCACGATGCCCTCCGCCGAATTTGTCAAGGATAATCCCTATGGGCATTTGCAGGGCAAATGCACAGAAATTATAAAGCAGGAAGCTTTCCCCGTATCCACTTCTCACAAATCTCATCATCAGAAAGGCACAGCACATATCCACAAAGAAGTGGGCAAGGGAATACACCGCTGTCATTGCTTTTCTTTCCATTTTAATGACCTTCCTTTCGTGCTGTTCTGATATTAAAACAATCCTGCATTCATTTTTGTTACACAAAAAGGGAATATTTGGATATTTAGCCAATATCGCTATAAAATAATTATACAAAATGCCACATAGGACCATTTCCCATGCCTATATCAAGTCCTGCGGATATTACCCTTGTAATATATTTTTTTGCACACTCCACCGCCTCGGGAACGCTCTTTCCCTCCGCAAGACCGCAGGCAATGGCAGATGAAAGTGTACAGCCTGTGCCGTGAGTGTTGGGATTTTGGATACGAGGGCTTTCCATATAATAAAATTTTCCTTTATACAGCAGGATATCAAGAGCGTTCCCCTCAAGATGACCGCCCTTTATCAGCACGCCGCCCTTTGTACTGTCCGAAAGAGACCTTGCTGCTTTTTCCATATCCTCGGGAGTGTGTATCTTCATTCCGCACAGCCGCTGTGCTTCGGGGATATTGGGAGTTATCACCTCCGCAAGGGGCATTAGCTTTTTTATAAACACCTCTATCCCCTCATCGTCAAGGAGCTGTCTGCCGCTTGTGGACATTATTACCGTATCGCAGACGATTTTTTCTGCCTTGTAACAGTCAAGTCTGTCGGCTATTATGGCGGCATTTTCTCCGTTCATCAGCATTCCAATCTTTACCGCATCGGGAAAAATATCGGTGAAGACCATATCAAGCTGAGCCTTCATCATCTCGGGTGAGACCGCCTGTGCAAGGCTTACTTTAGTTGTATTCTGAGCTGTCATTGCGGTTATGGCGGTCATGGCGTAATGCCCCATTGCCGAGATTGTTTTTATATCCGCCTGAATGCCTGCTCCCCCGCTGGAGTCGGAGCCTGCGCAGGAAAGTATTTTTTTGATATCCTTCATTTAATAATATCCTCCGCTGCCGCTCTGAGACTTTTTGCGGCGGCGGTTATGCCGCTTACGGTCTCCGAGCCGAATATTGCAGATACAAC
>JAGAJF010000143.1 GCA_017829005.1 Oscillospiraceae bacterium
TACGGGGCTTTATAACAGGCGCGGTATGTCAAAATACGGCGTTGAGCTTCTGGAAAATGCTAAGAAAGATAATTCCTTCATAACAGTTGTATGCTCGGATATTGATAATCTCAAGCCCATAAACGACCTTTACGGTCACGAGGCAGGAGATAATGCCATCGTTCAGACGGCAAGAGCTATTGATAAGGCTATGCCTTCGGGTGCTGTAAGCGTGAGAACGGGCGGAGACGAATTCTGCTCGGTTCTCAGAAGCTGCAGCGACGAGGATATAACCGATATTATCAAGCAGATTGAAAATACCCTTGATGAGTATAACAGCTCAAGCGAACTTCCCTACAAGATAGGCTGCAGCTGCGGATATTACCGAATGAAAGCGGCAGAGGTCGATTCCATAGAAAAAATTGCTGCCTTTGCCGACGAGGAAATGTACAAGGTCAAGATCAGAAAAAAGGCTATGAGAAAAATGTGATAATAAGCGGGGCATTTTGCCCCGTTTTCATTGCACGAGGAGGCGGTTTGACTGAAATATGCGGTAATGTGTACGGCGCTGGGCATTGCCCTTGCAGTCAGCGCCGCTTCATACATATATGTGTGCAGGGACAGTGATGACAAGACAGAGCTTTCGGAACGGCTTGCCTATGCGGAGCTTAATGCCGATATTCACCGAAGGTTCGGAGGATATGACATTGAGGAGCTTTGCGAAGGCTACGAGCCGCCTAAATCTTTTCTGGGGCATACCGAGATAAATATGGAGGTAGTAAATCAGTATCCCGAGATGCCTGTGGGCTGTGAGATAACCTGTGCGGCGGCAATGCTTAATTTCCTGGGGTATTCCATTGACAAATGCGATCTGGCGGATAATTATCTTCCCGTAAGCAGCGAGTTTACGGAAAAGGACGGCAGGCTTTACGGTCCCGACCCCAAAAAGGTTTTCGTGGGAGACCCTTACGGAAAGGGATATGGCTGCTATGAAGAGGTCATAGCGTCGGTGCTTGATGATTATTTTTCCTCTCACGGCTCGGAAAACAGGGCTGTGATACTTGAGGACGCAAGCTCTGCCGACCTTGAAAGGCTCATTGACGGCGGCGCGCCTGTTATCGTCTGGGCGTCAATTGATATGAAGCCCTACAAGTACAATGCGGTTTCGGAGTGGCAGACGGCGGAGGGCGACACGATAATGTGGCTCTCCAATTCCCACACCCTGATACTTACAGGCTATGACGGAGCATATTATTACTTTATGGACTGCTCTGACAAGGACGAGATACAGCGTTATCCCAAGGAGACCTTTCTCAGCAGATGGAAGGAAAACGGCTGTCAGAGCGTGACGGTGAAGATAAAATAGTAAGCAGGCATATGAAAGGCAGGTATATATGAAATTTATCCATCTCTCCGACCTTCATCTGGGTATAAGGGTCAATGACTTTTCCTTTGCTGATGATCAGAGATATATTCTTGAGCGTATTACGGGTATTATCGACATGGAAAAGCCCGACGGAATAATTATCGCGGGGGATATTTATGACAAAACCGTTCCCCCCGCAGAAGCGGTGGCGATGTTTGACGATTTTATAAGCGGCATTGCCAAAAGAAATATCAGGACCTTTATCATCAGCGGAAATCACGACTCGGCGGAGAGAGTATCCTTCGGTTCGAGGATAATGGACGGGAGCGGAATACATTTTTCGCCCGTTTATAACGGCAAAATAAGCCCCGTGGTCATGGAAGACGAGTTCGGCAAGGTGAATGTTTATATGCTGCCCTTTCTGAGACCTTCGGCTGTAAGGGCATTTTTTCCCGATGATGATACGGACAGCTATTCCTCGGCGGTGGAGACGGCGGTAAGGCACCTTGAAATTGACCCTTCCGAGAGAAATATCCTTGTTACCCATCAGTTTGTTACGGGTGCGCTTCGCTCGGACTCGGAGGAGGTATCGGTGGGCGGCACGGATAATGTTTCTGCCGAGATATTTTCTGAGTTTGACTATACGGCACTGGGGCATATCCACCGTCCCCAGAATATCGGTTCGGAGAGGATACGATACTGCGGAACGCCGCTTAAATACTCATTTTCCGAAGCAGGACACAAGAAATCCGTTACCGTTATCGAGCTTCTTGCCAAGGGAGAGCTTTCGCTCAGGACCGTGGAGCTTATTCCACTTCGTGATATGGCAGAGCTGAAAGGCAGCTATGAGGAGCTTATGAGCAAAAGCTTCTACGAGGGGACGAGCTATACCGAGGACTATGTTCACATTACTCTTACCGATGAAGGCGATGTTCCCGATGCTGTATCAAAGCTCAGAATGGTATACAAAAGGCTTATGAAAATGGATTACGACAACGCCCGCACTCGCAGGCAGAATATCATTTCGGGAGCGGCTGAGGTGAAGGAGACAGACCCTGTGAAGCTTTTCGGGGAATTTTTCGAGGCTCAGAACAACATTCCTCTGAGCGCAGAGCAGGCTGCATTTGCGGAGGATATCATCAAGGAAGCGTGGGAAATATAAATGAGACCTATAAAGCTTAAAATGACAGCATTCGGTCCCTATGTGGGCACAGTGGAAAATGCTGTGGTGATAGATTTTGACAAGCTTGGCAGAGAGGGGCTTTACATCATCACAGGCGATACGGGAGCAGGCAAAACTACCATTTTTGACGCTCTGACCTTTGCTCTTTACGGTGAAGCAAGCGGCGATAACAGAGACCCGAAAATGCTCCGTTCCAAATATGCCCCCGGGGATATCCCGACTGTTGTGGAGCTTACCTTTGAATACAGAGACGAGGTTTACGTAATAAAGCGAAATCCCGATTATGAGCGCCCGAAGAGCAGGGGCGAGGGATTTACGGTGGAAAAGGCTTCGGCGTGTCTCACATATCCGGACGGAAGGGTGCTTGACGGGAAGATAAGCGATGTTAACAAGGCGGTTCGGGATATTATCGGAATTGACAGAGATCAGTTCATGCAGATAGCTATGATATCCCAAGGGGATTTTCTGAAGCTCCTTTTAGCAGGCACAGCGGACAGGCAGGAGATTTTCCGAAAGATATTCAAGATGGAAAAGTACAAGCAGATACAGGATATCCTCAAAAGCAGAACGTCAGAACTTAAAAAGGAATATGATCTGCTCAGAGCGGGAACAGCAAGATTTATAGATGTTGTCAGGGCAGATGAGAGAAGCACGTATTTCCCGAAGCTTGAAATGGCTAAGAGGGGAGAAATTCCTTTTGAAGATGCGGTGGAGGCAATAGAAAGGGTCATTTCCGAGGACAAGGAAGCCGAGATAAAGTGTTCGGAAAAGCTTGCGGATATTGAAAAAGAGCTGGGGGCAGTTCTTGAAAACATCGGCAGGGTCAAGAAAATAAAGGAAGCAGAAAACGCGCTTTCGGACATTAACATGCGCCTTGAGGAGCTTGCCCCCGTTCTTGAGGCTTCGGAAAGTGTTCTTAAAGAGAAAAAAGCGGCTTTGTCCGCAGGGGACGAGCTTACAGCAAAGGCTGAGAAGCTTAAAAATGAGCTTGATAAATATACGGAGCTTGAAAAAGCTTCTTCGGAAGCAGCGGCTTTTGAGAAGAAAATATCCGAAAACAGCTTGCTTTCCAGGCAAAAAAATGAACTGCTCACAAAGGGTGAAAACAGGCTGCTGTCATTAAAGAATGAGCTTTCGGAGCTTGAAAATGCAGGGGAGAATGCGGCAAAACTAAGTAATGCTCTGGAAAAGCTCTGTTCGGAAAAAGAGGAAATGAACAGGCTGAAACGTGCCGCAGATGAATTTGACAGGATATGTGCCGCTCTTGAGAAGGAGAAGAAAAAATATCTTGCGGCTTCAAAGGAATATGAGATGGCGCAGGAGCATTATCAGCGTCTGAATAAGGCTTTTCACGATGAGCAGGCAGGTATTTTGGCAGAAGAGCTTGAGGAAGGAGTGCCTTGTCCTGTGTGCGGCTCGGTGCATCACCCTTTTCCTGCGGCAAAATCTCAGTCCGCACCTTCAAAGGAACAGGTAGAAGCAGCGGCGGATACGGCTCAGCGGAAAAATACTCTTATGACCGAGGCAAGCAGCCGCTGCGGCGAGATAAAGGGCAGATATGAAAACGGCAGAAAGTGGATAGGGGAGCGGACAGAGGGCAGATGCGACGAAAAATCTATCCACAGCTATATTGACAGTGAGCTTATTCGCATAAGAAATGAAATATCCGAAAAATCGAAGCTTCTGAGTGATGAAAATCAAAAGGTAGAGCGTAAAAAAGCAGCTACCGAGGCTGTTCCCGCAGCAGAACAGAAGATCACCGAGATAAAAGAGTTTATTTCAAAGCTTGATAATCAGATATCCTCCGATAAAGCTTTCCTTTCGCAGAAGCGGGAGACGGTGAAAAAGCTTTCTGCCGAGGTTGGATATGAGAGCAAGGCGGCGGCGCAGGCAGAGATAGCAAGGCTCAACGCCGAAAAAGACCGTATCAGACAGGAATATGAGACAGCAGAGGAGAAATATAAGCAATACTCGGCACTTTCTGAGTCCTTAAAGGGACAGAAGAAACAGCTTGAAAGTCAGCTTGAAAATGCCGAGTGCGCAGACCTTGAGTTACTTGAGGAAAAGCGCAGAGAGCTTACGGGAAATAAGGATACAGCATCTGCTGAAAATATGGTAATATGCGGCAGACTTCGCTCAAACATTACGGCGCTTGAGCAGATAAATTCTCAGTGCGCGCGTATGGCTGATACGGAAAAGAAATACGCTGTGGCTATGTCTCTTTCGGACACAGCAAACGGCAGGCTTGCGGGCAAGGCAAAGATAAGCTTTGAGACCTATGTGCAGATGTATTTCCTTGACAGGATACTTGAAAGGGCAAACCGCCGCCTGCTCGTGATGTCCGATAATCAGTACGAGCTGAAACGCCGTGAGCAGGATAAAGCGGAGGGCAGCGGTCAGAGAGGACTTGAGCTTGATGTTCTCGACCATTACAACGGTACTGTGAGAGATGTAAGGTCTCTTTCGGGCGGAGAGTCCTTCAAGGCGTCCCTTGCTCTGGCTCTGGGACTTTCGGACGAGGTGCAGTCCTCGGCTCCTGCCATAAAGCTTGACTGTATGTTCGTGGACGAGGGCTTCGGCTCTCTGGACGAGGAGTCTCTGAGACAAGCCATAAAGGCACTTTCGGAAATAGGCGGCGGAAACAGGCTTGTGGGCATTATCTCCCACGTGTCCGAGCTAAAAGAGCGTATCGAAAAGCAGATAGTCGTTACCAAAGACATCAGCGGCGGCAGCAGAGCAGAGGTACGGGTATAATTTGAAAAAAATACGGTCAGAGATTTTTGGCGAAAAAATTCTGACCGTTATTTTTTTATTCTCCGTATTTGCGGTTTACGGCACTTATGATAATATCAGCCGTGCCCTCACAGCCGAAATTGCTTACGTCCAGCATTATGTGCTTGTTGTCCCTGTCGCCGCGGTTTTTGCCCGTAACGTATTTGTAGTAATTGTGCCGCTGGAGATCCACACGCTTGATAAGCTTTGCGGCGGCGGCTTCCGTAAGGTCATAAGCCTCTGACATATGCTGTATCCTATGGTCAAGGGGAGCGTATAAAAAGATATTCAGACAGTTTGGATATTCCCTTAAAATATAATCGGAGCAGCGTCCGAAGAATATGCAGGACTGCCTTTTGTCAGCCAGCTCCCTGATAACATCGACCTGCGCCATAACTGCTTTTTCGGAGTAAAATGGTGTTGAAGAGCCGTAGCTGAATGCTTTAAGAAGCTCTTTAAGATGCCTGTCAAGGAGCATTTCCGAATCAATAAAGGAATCGGAGCTTATGCCTGCTCTCTGTGCGGTCATATCCACAAGGTCTCTGTCGTAGAAGGGAACATCAAGCTTCGAGGCAAGTATATGACCCACCTCACGTGCATTGCAGCCGAATTCTCTGCTTATTGTGATGATAAATTTTTTCATATCGCTCATTCTCCTTTGCTGTTTCTGAAATTTTTACTGCTGATATGAGGAAGGTTCCATCTGAAAAGTATTGCCAGACTGCGTATCAGTGCAACAGTGATAAAGCAGGCTGCTCCTGCGGCGATAAAGCCCGTCAGATGATAAACGGGGAGAAATACGGCGGCTCCTATGACTGCCGCACAGGCATATATCTGACTGACAAAGATATATGGCTTTCTGTCAGCCATAATATCCCTGATAACTCCGCCGCCCACGCCGGTTACCGTGCCCGAGAATATCAGCAGAAAATAATTTGAGCCATATCCCGAAGCAATGCCTGCGCTTATTCCCGTGACTGTAAATACAGCAAGCCCTATGGTATCGAGTACAGGCATAATTTTGTCGTAAATACCCGTGAAACGGGTGAGCCTGTTCTTTTTGCAGGCAGCTTTTAGAATGATAAAGATGAGATTTGCCGTTAAAAGCGATACAAGGATACACACAGACGATGAAAACATTGCAGGGGGAAGTCTGCCGATGATGATATCCCGTATAACGCCGCCCCCTGCCGCTGTGACCAGGGCAAGGACGTTGACCCCCAGCAGGTCCATTCCGCACTGCACGGCTGTAAGCGCTCCCGAGGAGGCAAAGGCAACAGTGCCCGTAACCTCAAGGATATTTACAAAAATGTCAATTTCCATCTTCATCGTTTCCTTCGGGTCTTACATATTTCTTGATTTTTCTTACCGCGGACGCCTGACTTATGCCCAGGCGTTTTGCAAGTGCCACCGAGGTGTGGCAAAGGCTGTAATGCTGATTTATTATCTCGCCCTCGTAAAATTCCAGCATATCTTTAAGGGAGCCGTTTCCTGCAAACAGCTCGTTTGACTGCCTTGTAAATTCCTTAGGGAGATCGAAAATATCAATGCTTTCCTTTTCGGCGGTGAGAACGAGGCGTTCCGCTGTGTAGCGTATCTCGTCAATATTTTCCTTCCATTCGTGTCCAAGCAGACAGTTCATTGCTCTTGGCATAAGCTGAACGTTTCTTGAATATTTTCTGTTGAATTCTCCGAGAAAATATTCAATAAAGCATTTCAGATCCTCGGGACAGCTGTTTATGGAATAGACTTCAGCCTGATAGGGACGGAAGAAATTAAACATCTCCGATGTAATGCTCTTGCGGCTTCTGAGTTCGCTCAGAGACACGTCTGCAATGCCTATGGGGATAACACTGTATTCCCTGAATTTCTTTATCAGCGTGCGCTGCATAACGGGGGAGAGGGCGTCTATCCCTTTGACCATTACAGCCCTGTAGCCACCCGAGCTTACAATTCCTCTGTTGCCGAAAAGCTCACGCTCTGCCGTTTCATCGTCAAGCAGCTGACAGTTGCAGCTGCCCACAGCGCCCTTTTCCGAATAGATAAGCCTTGCGGTGTATGACCGCCCGCTGCCTGAAGGACCGTAAATATATGCAGGGCAGTCAGCTTCGGAAAATACACGGATAAGAGAAACGGTCTCCGCCGATCTTCTGCTCCGCCTTACAATGCTGCTGCTTATGTTCCTGAGGCTTACAAGGCGGTCTATCTCACCAAGAAGTCTTGTGTTCTCGCTTTTGAGAGCTTCATACCGCTGCCTGAGATCCTCAGTGCTTTTTACTTCCCAGGAGGAATAGCAGACGATCATTTTAAGCCGCTTGTTTTCATCAAATATGGGTATTCCCGTGACGAATGTTTCAACGCCTCGTGCGTCTCTCTGAACGGTGGTTATTTCTTTTTTCTCCTCAAACACCATACTTGTAACGCAGGGAGAGAACATTTCGTTTATCTCCCTGCTTGTGGTGTTTTTACCGATTATCTGTTCTGGGGAAAGTCCTGCCAGAGAGAGAAATTCCCGTCCTGCATATACAAAAGTACCGTTCTCGTCCGCAATCGTGAGACCCGGGTGTATCTGCTCGAGTGTATTACCGATAAGCTCAAAATCAATTTTATCCATATTACGTCTCTTATCAAACATTAAGTATTTTTGAGAAGAACTGCTTTGCACGGTCGCTCTTGGGATTTTTGAAGACCTCCTCGGGAGTGCCGTCCTCAATAACATATCCGCCGTCCATAAAGCATACCCTGTCGGATACTTCGGAGGCAAATCCCATTTCGTGTGTGACCACTATCATAGTCATACCCGCCTTTGCAAGCCCCTTCATAACGTCAAGGACCTCTCCCACGAATTCGGGGTCGAGAGCGGAGGTAGGCTCGTCAAAAAGTATGACCTCGGGGTTCATTGCAAGAGTTCTTGCAATAGCCACTCTCTGCTGCTGACCGCCGGAAAGCTGGGGAGGATATGCGTCCGCCTTGCCGTCCATGCCGACTTTTTTAAGCAGCTCCATAGCGGTCCTGACAGCGTCCTCTTTTTTTATCTTCTTTATCTGCATGGGACATTCGATAACATTCTCAAGCACCGTTTTATGGGGCCAGAGGTTAAACTGCTGGAAAACCATTCCAACATTCTTGCGGATTTCCCTGGCGGCTTTTTCATTCAGCTTCTTGTTTTCCTTTGCCTCGGAGATACCTCTTATTGTCTGACCGTCGATGCATATCTCCCCCGAGGTTATCTCCTCAAGATAGTTAAGACAGCGGAGAAATGTGCTTTTACCGCTTCCGCTGGGACCAATAACGCTTACCACCTGTCCCTTGTAGATGTCAATATCTATTTTTCTGAGTACGGCAAGCTCGCCGTAGCTTTTAGCCATATTCTTAACGGAGATTATTGGCGTCTGAGTATCTGCCATAATGCTCACCGACCTTTCTCATATTCTTACACGGTTGTATTTCTTTTCTATCCTGCCCGAAATAAATTCGATAACAAGATTGAGTGCCCAGTAAAGAACTCCTGCACAGATATATACGAAAAGGGGACTGAATGTGATGCCGATAGCTTCCTTTGTCATCATTGTCATTTCCGCAACCGTGATTATGGAGAGGATAGAAGAGTCCTTTACCGTCTGAACGAACTGACCCGTAAGGGAGGGAACGATCATTCTGATGGTCTGGGGGAGGATTATGCGGCATAGTATCTTGAGCCTCGGCATACCGAGAGCTGCCGCTGCCTCATATTGTCCCTTTGGGATAGCCTTAACGCCGCTTTCAAGGATAACAGCGGCATAAGCGGAGGTATAAAGGCTGAGTATAAGAACGCCCGTACCGAATGCCGAAACATTTATCCCCAGAGAGGGCAGACCGTAATATGCAAGATAGACCTGCACCATAAAGGGAGTGCAGCGGAAAATCTTTATAAATACCCTTGCAATGCCTTCAACGAGCTTATTTGGAGAAATGCACATATATCCCACCAAAAGACCGCCGATAAAGGCAAAGATTATTGACAGCACCGAAATTTCTACGGTAAGGCTCAGACCCTGTAAAAGCATTGGCAGACTAATACTTGCAACGTGGATAAAATCATTCATGACCTGTGCCTCCTTTTACGCCTTTTTCTTCTGAAGCTTAACTATCTCCTCAAGTCCCGCGCAAACGATGAAGTACAGCACCGCAATGGCAATGTAAAAGGGGAGAGTAACGTAGGTCTGGGTAATAAGCCTCTGAGCCGTTCTTGTAAGCTCCACTATGGCAAGAACGGAAAGCATAGGCGATACCTTTATGACATTTATAAATTCGCTTGTAAGCTGGGGAGAAACTATCTTGAATACCTGTGGAAAGACAATTCTCGCAAGTATCTTAGGTTTTGACATTCCGAGAGCCGCCGCCGCTTCCGTCTGACCCTTTGGTATGGCGGTAAGACCGCCTCTGATTATTTCAGCGATAAATCCGCCGCTGTTCAGACTGAGGGCAATAACACCCGAGACGTAAGCCGAAAGGTTAAGACCCATGACCGCCAGTGCCTGATAAATTATGTATATCTGCACCAGAACGGGAGTGTCTCTTACAAAGCTTATGTACACCTTGATGATACCCTTTACTATTCTTGAGGGCAGGGAATTTCCACCCATACGAAGCACCGAAAGCAGAGTGCCGATAATAAGCGCAATGACAATAGCTTCCGCCGATACAAGGACGGTATATCCAAGACCTTTAAGTATCAGTGGAGTATATTCCAGAACGGTTTTCAATCCTTCCATCTGACAGCCGCCTTTCTGTAAAAATATCGGCTCTGTCACAAAGAACCGATTATGTGACAGAGCCGTGGAAAATGCTTCAGATCATTCGGCGGGAATGTAGTTTTCCTCGGGAAGCTCGGTAGTTGCTCCGAACCATTTGGTCTGAAGCTCTGCAAGAGTTCCGTCCTCCTTGAATTTGTGTATCTCAGAGTTAATAAAGTCGGAAAGCTCGGTATCCTCGGGACGTACAGCCCAGCCGACCCAGGTGTCGGTGCCAACATACTCGGCATTTCCGTTTGCGTCTGCAACGATAACATAATCATCGGGATTGTTCTTAACAACAGCAGCACAGCTTGCATAGTTCTGAGCCACAAGGTCTATCCTGCCGTTTTTAAGCTCAAGAAATGCCTCGGGGAATGAGTCGTATGTAAGAAGCTCAGCATATCCGCTGCCGCCGTTTGCGATAAGCTGCTCGTTATATTTCTTTGTATCGGCTTCATTGTAGCAGGAGGTCTGAGTTCCCACCTTTTTGCCCTCCATATCCGCAATTGACTGAATGGAATCATCGTTCTTGCGCTTTACAAAAACGGTGGTGCCGTTCTGAATGGGATAGGTCATAGTGTATTTGCTTGCTCTTTCGGCGGTAATTCCGAGAGTAGCGCCTACAACATCGTACTTTTTAGCTTCAAGTCCTGCAAGAATACCCTGGAAAGGAAGGTCGATATATTCAAGCTCCACGCCCAGATCCTCGCATATCTTAGCAAAAAGGTCTGCATTGTAGCCAACTATCTTCTCGCCGTCAAGATATTCAAACGGCTCATAAGCGGCTTCCGTTGCAACGGTAAGCTTTCCGTTTGCCTTGATCTTGTCAAGTGTAAGTGGACCGTCAGAAGAAGCCGATGATGTGCCCGATGATGAACAGCCTGCAAATCCGATAGCCATAGCGGCTGCCATTGCAGCTGCAGCAATTCTTTTAAGTACCGATTTCCTTTTCATTTTCATATCCTCCTGAATATACAATATATGTAACAAAGCCCTTTCCAAAGCTTGTTATCAAAATTACTTCCTCTGTCCCGTTTTTTTCTGATATGCAAGTATTGACATAAACTCAAATATGAGATTTGCAGCCATATATGCCGTTATCTCCGAATGGTCGTAGGGGGGAGCAACTTCAACCACATCGAAGCCTATGAAGTTAAGCTCCTTCATACCTCTGATAAATTCCAGCGCTTCAAATGATGTAAATCCGCCCACCTCGGGAGTACCCGTTCCGGGAGCGTATGCAGGGTCGATGAAGTCGATATCAAAGGTAAGGAATACCTTCATATCGCCCACTCTTTTCTTTATCTCCTCCGAAAGCTGAGCGGCAGTCATTTTGTGGAGTTCGTCTCCCGGAATTACCTTAAATCCAAGCTCTGCGGCTGTTTTGAAATCATCGGGGTCGTAAAGGGAGCCTCTCATTCCTATCTGAATGGAATGCGAAGGGTCAATAAGACCTTCCTCAAGAGCGCGTCTGAATGGCGTTCCGTGATTGTACTTCTGACCGAAGACCGTGTCGCACAGGTCAAGATGGGAATCAAAATGTACAAGAGCGACCTTGCCGTGAGCCTTTGCAGCGGCACGAAGCTCACCGAGGGTAACGGCATGGTCTCCGCCGATACTGATTGGAACCGCTCCGCAGCCGATAACTCCCGAAAGAGTTTCTTCAATGGCTGCATATGTCTCGTGAATGTAATCGGGGATAACGGGAACATCGCCCATATCCGCGCCCTTGAGGGAGTCCATAATATTAACGCCCATGGGAATGTTGTTGGGCTTTATCATAGCCGAAATGTTTCTTACACCGTTGGGACCGAACCTTGCGCCGGGGCGGAAGGAAGCGGCTGTATCGAAAGGAATGCCCACGATGGCAAAATCAAGACCTTCTGCGCTTTCGGCTCTGGGGAGTCTCATAAAATTGCCCATATTGCAGAAACGGGGCGAACCCGAAGCGCTGGGTGGCTGACAGTTTAACATAATGATTACCTCGCTTATAAATAAGATAGGCGGTAAGTGTTCCCCACATCGGGAACGTTTATCGTTCTGATTATTATTATATCTATTTATGCAATTTTGTCAAGAGCAAATTGCAAAATTCTTGTTTACTATCCAAAAATGAATTTATGCATAAAATTACGCAATATAGCTATTATTCGGAATTATTCACGAGTTTTTTTAGCGCGCTATTCAAAAATGAATAGCAGCATAATGAATAAATCTAAAAATATGTTTGCAAAATATGAAAAAATCTGATAAAAACAAAGTTATCCGTACATAAAAAATGACATATGAAACTGCTCAAATAAAGCACAGCTTCATATGTCATTTATTTCAGGTCATTATAGTGAGCCGAGGATCTTTTCTATCTCCGCTCTCTCCTCATGGGAAAAATCTATCTTCTCGATGCACTTCACATTCTCCTCTATCTGCTCGGGACGGCTGGCACCGATAAGCACCGTTGCCACCGCCTTGTTTGACAGTACCCATGACAGAGCCATCTGAGACAGCTTCTGCCCCCTCTTTGAAGCAATATCGTTAAGAGCGTTCAGACGTGAGATCATCTTTTCGTCAAGCTGCTCTCCTATCCATGTGTCACCCTTTCCGACTCTTGAATCGGAGGGAACGCCCTTTAAATATCTGTCGGTGAGAAAGCCCTGATAAAGAGGTGAGAACACCGCAAGACCAATTCCGTTTTCCTCAGCAAAGCTGTCCAGCCCATCACTTTCCACCCATCTGTTAAGCATGGAATAGGAAGGCTGATTTACTATAAAAGGCGTGTGAAGCTCTTTGAAAATTTTCATTATTTCCTCTGTCTGAGCCTTGTTGTAATTTGAAATGCCCACATAAAGAGCCTTGCCCTGCCTTACCGCATTGTCAAGAGCAAGAGCAGTCTCCTCAATGGGAGTGTTGGGGTCAAATACATGATGATAGAAAATATCCACATAATCAAGCTTCATACGTTTAAGGCTCTGATCCAAGGACGCGGTGAGATATTTCCTTGAACCGTTTCTGTCGCCGTAGGGACCCTCCCACATTTCATACCCTGCCTTAGTGGAAATGCACATCTCGTCACGGTAGCCCATCATTCCCTCAAGTATCCTGCCGAAATTCTCCTCGGCGCTGCCGTTGTAGGGATTTCCGTAGTTGTTTGCAAGGTCGAAATGGGTAATGCCCAGGTCGAAAGCGGTATGCACCATTTTTTCCATATTTTCAAAGCAGCCCGTGCTTCCGAAATTTTTCCAGAAACCGAGAGAGACCGCCGAAAGCTTGAGACCGCTTTTTCCGCAGCGGTTGTATATCATCTTCTCATATCTTTTTTCATTTGCAATGTACATATTAAAAAAACTCCTTTTCAGTTGACCGTCGAATGACTGTAAATATAAAATTCTTCCTGACTTATGCGGTATTCCTTTTTCTTTTCGGGGAAAAGACTGTCAAATTTTTCTGCCTCCGAGCTGTCATAATGAAAAGCAGAGCTTTCGGAAAAAATCATTTTCCTTCCGTCAAGAACGCCTTCTTTCAGCTCTTTTACAAGCATAGCCGTAGGGAAAATATCCCCCTCAAGGCAGATGTTGAATTTCCTGCAGCTTTTAAATCCCCTTGGAATATAATTCGCAGGAGAACCGAAAATAACAATAACATCATATTCCATATCACGGGCAATTTCAAAGGAACGTTCAAGCAAAGCCCTGCCCACGCCCATTCTCTGATATGCGGGAAGTACGGCTAAAGGACCGAAAGTGAGAATTTCCTTTTCCTTTCCCGTTTCGTCCGTAAGATGGGACCTTGAATACATCACATTCCCGATAATTCTCCCGTCCTGCTCTGCCACAAGGTCAAGCTCGGGGATAAAATCCTTGTGACTCCTGAGGATATGAGCCAGATAATGCTCATCGCAGCCGGGAACGTTTAAATTCCAGAAAGCCTCTCTGATAAGGGTTTCCACCTCTCGGCAGTCCCGTTCCATTTCGTTTCTGATAATAAGTCTGTCCATTTTCATTTCTCCTTGTCTTACACAAAAGTCCCCGTGTAAAAATCGGTGTCAACATAGGTGGTAGTCTCGGAATATGTTTCCGCTGTAGTCTCAGAAGAGGTCTCCGTTTCGGTAACAGCTTCGGAAACAGTCTCGGAAAATGTTTCCGAGGGCAGCGTCTCAGCTGTCTGCTCGGTAATGCTCTCGCTTTCGGAAACGGGAGGCTCTGTCACCGCCTGAGTGGTTATCTCCTCACCGCCCTCGGGAATAAGCACAATAGCCTGAGAATGCATCTGCTTGAACCGCACCTCAAATTTGTCAATATTGTAATCAATGATACCCTTCATCGGGTCATTGAGCGTCACAGTTGAATTAGCGATATTAAAGCCTGCCAGCACAAAGCAGTGCTCGTTTAAATACCAGTCAAGCTGTTCACCTGTAGCATTATCGTACCATGTCTCGTAATACTCAGGCTCTATCATACCATCGGTAGCCCAGCAAAGCACGGGAGTTCCCGCAATAAGATACTCATACAGAGTATCGGGGTGACAGCCGGAGATGTTTTTCACAGTATAGCCGCCGCCGTGAGAGGATATGTAAGAGTTTGCAGCATTTTCAATGGCAGGAGAGAAGCAGCCATATCCCCTTGAAAACGGGTCGCCGATAAAATAATTAAAGAAGCTGTCCTTGTAAAGCTTGCCGTCAACAGTGCGGGGATTTCCCCAGGAGACAGGCAGATAATTTCTTGCCATATCGGTTTTCTCGGCGTCAAAGCCGTAGTAATTCAGAAGAATGGTGAGAGCGGTTATCTCGCAGCCCACAGGCAGCTCGGGGTTTTGCAGGATATTTGCCATATCAATGTAAACGCTGTTGCTGTCGTAATCCTTGCGCTGCCTGCTTGTGATGACTGTCCTTGAGGTTGTGACCTCTGTTTCCTCGGGGGCGGTGTCGGCTTCTGAAATATAAGTATCATCGGTAATGTCAGGCTCGTAAGTGACAGCAGAGGTCTCCGGTTCCTGCCGTTCCTCGGGAGGAAGCTCCTGCTCAATATCGTGACCGTAGCTCCGTGAAACGGTTTCCTCGGCAATGATATCCGTCTCCGACTCACTGACGGGCAGCGTATTGTCGGCTTCAATAACTTCAACATCGCTTTTCTTATTCACAAGCAAAAATATGCTCACAGCGATAACCGAAGCGAAAAAAGCGGTTACGCCAATACGTGAGATCTGTTGTTTTGTCGATTTCTTGCTCATTATAAATGCTTCCTTTTTAGGGTACTTTTGTTTTATTATACCACATAAATTCAGATTTGTAAACAACAATTTTTATTATTATCAAAAATCATTCCGATTAAAATATGTTTATACTTTTCCCCCGAAAAATAAAAAATATCATATTGACAAAATCGGGATAAAACGATATAATCAAAGTAATGTAAACGTTCTGCAGAAGTTTGCCGAATGTTTAATAAATTCGGCTGACGCATAATAATGAAAGGCGGTATGAAAATGGCTCATATCAAATACAATATGACAATATTCGAGATACTTTTCTGCAATGACTGGGAATTTTCCAAAAATCCTCTTGGAACGGAATATTCCGACTCCCTCGAATGGCAGAAGGTGGATATTCCCCACGACTGGCTCATAAACGATACCAAAAATCTCTACGAGACCTCCACAGGCTGGTACAGAAAGACCTTCACTCATAATGTTAAAGAGGGAATGCATACAGCTCTCCGCTTTGAAGGCGTTTATATGGACAGCAAGGTGTATGTTAACGGCAAGCTTGCAGGGGAGTGGAAATACGGCTATTCCACCTTTGAGTTTGACATAACCGACCTTCTCAAGGAGGGCGAAAACCTTATCACCGTCCGAGTAGATCACCAAAGCCCCAATTCAAGATGGTATTCGGGCGCAGGCATTTACCGCAAGGTCTGGCTCAAGACCTATCCCGACTGCCACATTCTCAGCGACGGGGTTTACATCAGCGCCGACACAGAGGGCAATGTCACCGTTACCGCCGAGACTGCCCGTCCCAAGGGAATGGCAGTCGCAGGACTTCAGATAAGAGAAACGATATTTGACGGCGATCGGGCTGTCTGCACAAGCATAAACGGCTGCAATGCCTGTGACGATATGGCATTCCCCGAGCCTGTCCGCATAAAGGGCGCAAGCCTCGGCTCAAATACCGTAACAATGCATATCCCCAATCCCGTCCTCTGGGACATTGACGCACCCCATCTCTATTCCCTCACCACCGAGCTTGTAAAGGACGGCGAGGTAATTCATATTGTTCATAACAAATTCGGGCTCAGAAAAATCGAATTCACCTGCGACAAGGGCTTTTTCCTCAACGGCAGACACGTAAAGCTTCACGGCTGCTGCGAGCATCACGATTTAGGCGCATTGGGAGCTGCCGTAAACCGCTCAGCTATAAGAAGAAAGCTTGTAAAGCTTCGTGAAATGGGCATAAACGCTATCCGCACGAGCCACAATATGCCTGCCGTCGAGCTTATGGAGCTTTGCGATGAAATGGGCTTCCTTGTACTTGCGGAAGGCTTCGATATGTGGGAGCGAAGCAAAACAGATTATGACTATGCCCGTTTCTTCCCCGAATGGATAGAAAAGGACGCAGCTTCATGGGTAAGACGTGACAGAAATCACCCCTGTCTCATCGGCTGGAGCCTGGGCAACGAGATATATGACACCCACGCCGACGACCATGGTCAGGAGATAGCATCAAAGCTTATGTATCTTGTCCGTCTTCACGACCCAAGAGCAAACGGCTATGTGACCATAGGCTCCAACTATATGCAGTGGGAGGGCGCACAGCATTGTGCGGATATAGTAAAGCTTGCAGGCTATAACTATGCGGAGCGCCTTTATGACGAGCATCACAAGGCTCACCCCGACTGGATGATATACGGCTCCGAGACCTCCTCCGTAGTACAGAGCCGCGGAATATACCATTTCCCTCTCTCCGAGCAGATACTCTGCGAGGACGATGAGCAGTGCTCCGCTCTGGGAAATTCCACTCCCGGCTGGGCGGCAAAGAAAACCGAAGCCTGCATTATTCCCGACAGAGATGCAGAGTTCTGTGCGGGACAGTTTATCTGGACAGGCTTTGACTACATAGGCGAACCCACCCCCTACAGCACCAAAAACAGCTACTTCGGACAGTATGATACCGCAGGCTACCCAAAGGACAGCGCATATATTTACAAAGCCGAGTGGACTGATTACAAGAAATCTCCTTTCGTACATTTTTTCCCCTACTGGGATTTCAGCGAGGGACAGCTTATAGATGTCCGTGTCACATCAAATGCTCCCAAGGTAGCCTTGTTCCTTAACGGCGAAAAGGTGGGCGAAAAGGATATCGACCATCTTCACGGCACCGAGCTTACCCTTGATACCACCCTTGAATACGTAAAGGGCGAGCTTCTTGCCATTGCCTATGACGAGCTTGGAAACGAGATAGCAAGGGACATTCAGCGTTCCTTCGGAGATACCGCAGAGCTTCGCATAACCGCCGAAAATGATAACGTAAAAGCAGACGGCGAGGAGCTTATCTTCCTTGATATTGAAGCCGTTGACAGCAACGGAAATTTCGTAGCAAACGCAAATAACAGAGCATTTGTGACCGTAGAGGGCGCAGGACGTCTTGTGGGACTTGACAACGGCGACTCAACGGATTACGAGCAGTACAAGGGCACATCACGCCGCCTTTTCTCGGGCAGACTGCTTGCAATCATTGCCCCGAAGGAAGAATCGGGTGAAATAACCGTTACTGTAAGCTCTCCCTCACTTCCCGACAGCCGCATTACCCTCAGAACAGTTGAAGCCGGTGTAAAATTCGGCATATCTTCCATTTCCGAAAATACCCCTCGTGAATTTGACTGCACCGCAGGGGAGAATGACATTCCCGTAAGAAAGATATCCCTTGAAGGAGACAGCCGCACCTTCACACCCGACAGGCAGGAGATAACCTTCAAGACTGTGGTATACCCCGCAAATTCCACCTATGCAGGTGACATCGAATACAGAGTGACAACAGCTCTGGGAATACCCTCCAACATTGCACAGATAGTTTCCTCGGATAAGGGCAGCGTCACCGTAAAATGCATAGGCGACGGAGAATTTTACCTCAGAGCACTTTGCAAAAACGGCACCGACAAATACCATATCCTCACCCAGTTCAGAATGACAGGCGAGGGTCTGGGAGCAGCCTTCTTCGACCCCTACGATTATGTCACCGCAGGACTTTATTCCGTATCGGGCGGCAGCGTTGCCAACGGAATTGAAAGAGGAGCGGCATTTGCCTCGGAAAAGAGCTGGTTCGGCTTTGAGAATGTAGACTTCGGAAAGCTGGGCAGCGACACCATAACCATCTCCTTCTTTGCAAACTGTACCACCCCTGTAAATATTCGTTTCTATGACGGCAGACCCGACGAAGGCGGCGAGCTTATCGGCGAATTTTCCTTCTGGAAGCCCCCCATCTGGCTCACATATCAGAATGAGACCTTCAAGCTCACAAAGAAGCTCACAGGTGTACACACTCTGGTTATGGAGTCGGACGACAGATATGATGTTGGCGGCTTTATCTTTGAAAAGCCTGTAAAGGAATTTGCTGAGATAAACGCAGTGGACCGTGATGAGATATACGGCGATAAATTCACCGTTGAGCCGGATGCGGTAACAGGTATCGGCAACAACGTAATGCTGAACTTCGGTGAGTTTGACTTTACCGAAAAATCCCCTGCAAGAGTAGTAATTACAGGAAAGTCGGCACTCCCCGTAAACAGTATCCACGTTATCTTCACAGGCGATACGGAAAAGAGAGTCCTTGCCGAATTCAAGGGCGCTGACGAATACACCCCCGAAAGCTTCGACCTTTCGGGCATAAGCGGAAAGTGCAAGGTGTCCTTTGCGTTCCTTCCCGGCTGTGACTTTGATTTCAGGTCATTCAGATTTGAGGCATAAGTTATGGATTTTCTCACCGAAGAAATGCTCCGATTTATCCCCGCCGTAATGTGCATAATAGTGCTTCTTATCGGCGGGGGAATATACCTGCTTGTCAGGTGGATAAAAAAGAAATAAATGTGCAATAAATATATTATAGCACAGATGTTCTTAGATGTCAAGGTATTTTAGAAAATTTGTTCGAAATGCCCATAAAAAATTTTCCCTGCCAAAAACAGGGAGAACAAACATACGAAAGCCCCGGGAAGTATCGTCCTCCCGGGGCTTTCGTGTTAAATAAATCATTCTGTCATCTTGATAAATTCCTCTTCGGAAATTATTTTTATACCAAGCTCTTGCGCCTTCACAAGCTTGCTGCCTGCCTCCTCGCCTGCAAGAACGTAGTCTGTTTTCTTTGAAACAGAGCCGCTTGCCTTGCCGCCGAAGCTTTCAATGATCTTCGTTGCCTCGTCACGCTTGAGGGTGGGAAGAGTACCCGTAAGAACAAAGGTCAGCCCTGCAAAACGGTCGTCCTTGACTTCCTTTTTGTACTCCATCTTCACGCCTGCAGCTTTCAGACGATTTATCAGATGAATGAAATGAGGCTCGTTAAACGCCTTCACCGCATTGCTGCTCATAACTCCGCCAAAGCCGTCTATCTCGGAAATCTCAGCCTCGGTGGCGTTCATTATCCCGTCAATGCTGCCGAATTTGGCGCACAGAAGCTTTGCCGCCGCAGCGCCGATGTTGCGAATGCCAAGGGCGAAAATAACCCTATCCAGCGGAGCATTTTTCGACTCCTCAATTGCATTTATCAGATTAGCCGCCGATTTCTCTCCCATTCTCTCAAGCCCTGCAATTTCCTCGGCTTTCAGGGAATAGATATCCGCTGCCGTTTCAATAAGCTTTTTGTCCAGAAGAGCCTTTATTACCGCAGGTCCCATTCCGTCAATGTTCATGGCGCCCTTTGAGCAGAAATGAATGATATTTCTGTACTGCTGGGCGGGACATTCGGTGTTTGGACATCTGAGCGCCGCCTCGTCCTCAAATCTCACCGCCGCCGTGCCGCAGACGGGACATACATCGGGCAGCCTGTAAGGAACAGAACCCTCCTCATGTGCAACCGAGCGAAGCACTTCGGGAATTATTTCGCCTGCCTTCCGCACAAGAATGGTATCGCCTATGCGGATATCCTTTTCCGAGATAAATTCCTGATTGTGGAGAACCGCCCTGCTTACAGAAGTGCCTGCCAGCTGAATAGGCTCAAATACAGCAGTGGGGGTGATAGCGCCCGTTCTGCCCACATTGACTTCGATTGATAAAAGCTTTGTCTCCTTTTCCTCGGGGGGATATTTGTATGCCGCCGCCCATTTGGGAAATTTGGAAGTAGCACCGAGATTATCTCTGAGTGCAAAGCTGTCTATCTTCACGACAGCTCCGTCAATATCATAAGGAAAGCTGTCGCGGCTGTTTCCGATCTTGTCTATCTGCTCCGTAAGCTCCTCGTTTGTCTTAACGGGAGTATCGTCAATAACGTGAAACCCGAGATTTCTCAGAAGCTCAAGTGACTCCCTGTGTGAGGAAAGCTCCCTGCCCTCTATCTGCTGAATGTTGAAAATGAGGATATCAAGCTTACGCTTTGCGGTTATCTTCGGATCCTTCTGCCTCAGTGACCCTGCCGCAGCATTACGGGGATTTTTAAAAGGCTTTTCACCGTCCAGCTCCTGCTGCTCCACCACTTCCTCAAAGGACTTTCGGGGCATATACACCTCGCCCCTCACCTCAAGAAAAGGAATATCCTCCTTTAGCTTTTTGGGAATGGAGCGAATGGTTTTCAGATTTGCGGTAACGTCCTCGCCCACAAATCCGTCACCGCGGGTGGAACCTCTCGTAAATTCGCCGTTTGTGTATTCCAGAGAAACGGACAGACCGTCAATTTTCGGTTCAACTGTGAAAAGTGGCGCCTCACCCAGAGCCTCGCGGCACTTATCCGCAAATGAGCATATCTCTTCCTTTGAAAAAACGTCCTGCAGGCTTCCCATCTGAACAGCATGGGTCACCTTTTCAAAGGTGTTGAGAGCATATCCGCCCACGTGCTTTGTGGGGGAGTCCTCGGTTATAAGCTGGGGATATCTTGCTTCAATGGCTTTCAGCTCGTTCATCAGGCTGTCGTAGGTGAAATCGTCCACCGTCGGGTCGTCCATCACGTAATAGCTGATATTATGCTGCTCTATCTCGTTTCTGAGCTGTTTGGCACGGGCTGCCGCCGCTTCAAATTCGGGGTTCATAATATGTGACCTTCCTTTCGGGAAATGTTATTCCTCAAGTCCCAGACATTTTGACTTATCCACCATTATCCGCATAATGTTATGGAGAGGACAAAGGCTTATATCGGGGCAGTTTCCGCCGTATTCCCCGTCAAGCGTCCAGGGGATATCCTCGTGGGCGTGGAAATGGAACTGGGAGGACTTGAAATAATAGATAAACGGCGAGTCGAATTCGTGCTTTATAAGAGCCGAAAGAATCTGATTAAGCTCGATAAGCGTTGCAGGCTTCTTGATAAAAAGCCCCTCGAATAGACCATCATTCATACGGATATCCTTGCCTGCAAGCCCCTTTATTCCGCCTACGGACAATGAATTTGCCACCATTCCGTAAATAAAATCGTCGGTTACAGTCTGCCCGTTGCATTCGATGGTCAGGGTATACTTGTGGCTCAGGTCGGATTTCTGAGCCGCCTCCTTGACCGCTCCGATGAGATATGCAAGTGCACCGATGGAATTCTTGAGCTGCTGGTCGGTTGCATAGCTCACCTCGGTAAATACGCCGAAAGCGGCAACATAGGTGAAATATCTGTCGTTGAAAGCACCCACGTCCACATATTCGGGAGTGCCGTTCACAATGGTGCGTGCAGCGTCCGGCATATATTTGGGAATGCCGAGACTTGTGGCAAAATCGTTCATCGTTCCTGCCGGGATAGTGCCCACGGGAACATGATGACCGCCGTCCATAATTCCCTTTATCATTTCGTTTGCAGTGCCGTCACCGCCGCTGCATACAACTAAATCAAAATCACCCGCACGTGACCTTATTGTATCATATGCGTCGTTTCTTGCCTGTGTGGGACGGGCAGTGACCTCGTAACCGCCCTTGGTGAAAATGTCGATTATTTCAGCAAGATGTTCGTTTACCTGACCCTTGCCCGAGTGGGGATTATACACAAACAAAAGCTTCTTCATATATGAAAAACTCCCTTATTTAGTATAGAAAAGCAGCCGCCGAACGGGAAACAGGATAACATAACATTACCAATTAACCCCTGTCAGCGGCTGCCGATATGATTTTTATTATCAAAGCACAGCCATAAATAAGATCGTTCCAAAGGGGAATACAAGCGGGATAACGCTTATATCGCCGGAAAGGCTGCTGCCTTCGAAATAATCCTGAGGCTGAAGCTTCAGCTCGGTGTTCATCTCGTTGGAAACGTTGACGGTGAAAAGACCGTTATGTAGATTTAAAAACTCTCCGCAGGAAGCGTGAGCCATCTCGTCAAGCTCAGTAAGCTCTTCGCCTGCATAACGGGAAGCAAAGCCCAGATAAGCTCTTTCGGGAGCATCGATAACGGTGGTGCAGGCGAACTCTCCTTCGATCTTCTGAACAGCCGCCAGCTCTGTCTTTATCTCCGAAAGCTTCTGAGGAGCAAGGGGAGTGAAATCGTCTCCGATAAAGCGGATTATGTTCTTGAAAAGCAGAGCTATGTATTCGGTAAGATATTTACTTCTGCTGTCATCTGTGAAATGATAAAATTTTCTTATGAGCTCGTCGATCTTGGTGCCGCTTCCGTTTCTGAAATCAACATCGCTGAGACTGTTTTCGTTCTTGTAGCTGTTAAGTGCGTCGGCAAATGATGCGTTTGTCATAGCTCCCGAGTTAACAAGAGCCTGACCCAGCTGGAGATGAGCGGCACCCTGAGAGCTGAGAAGCTCCTCAACCTGATCGTGGGTCATAAAGCCCATATCGCAGGCAATGTCGCCAATTCTTTTGTCAACACGCTGCTGCTCGGCGTGGACCATATCCACCTGCTCGGCTGTCATATAGCCTGCATTGATGGCAAGCACACCAAGCCTTGGACGGGTCTGCTTCTGGACTGCCAGAGCATCCGCAAGCTGCTTGGTATCGACCAGACCTTTATTTAAAAGATAGTTTCCGAAAAACTGGGTAAACATAAGTATTTCAATCCTTTCGCTCTTTTGCTGAAAGCTTACTTAGCAGCCTTGCTGATAAGAGCTTTTATCTGCTCCTCCGAAATGGGCTTCTGGAGAAAATCAAATGCCCCTGCCTTGATAGCCTCCTTGAGATTTTCCTGAGTACCCACCGATGAAGCCATAACGACCTTAGCCTTGGGATTTACCGCAAGGATAGCTTTCAGAGCGTCAACTCCGTCCACCTTGGGCATAACGATATCCATAAGGGTGATATCGGGCTGATGCTCCTTGTATTCAGCGATAGCCTGCTCGCCGTCGGAAGCCTCAAAAACCTGAGTAACGCCCAGCTGATTAAGAGCGGTTTTGGTTTTCTTTCTTGCAAGGATCGAATCGTCGCAGATAAGAACCTTCATAGTTTCAACAGACATA
>JAGAJF010000144.1 GCA_017829005.1 Oscillospiraceae bacterium
ATTTTTTCCCAGTCGAGCATAAGCTCGGTAGTTTCTTCGATAAGTCCCATATTTTTCTCCATTTTTCAGAATTCTTTCAAAAATCGTATCTGCGGTTTTTCACTGTCATAGCCTGCGGCTCTGTAAAAGCTGTGAGCGGCTGTTCTGCTGCCTCCCGAATTAAGGCGGACACCCATTGCACCGATATCCTTTGCCCATTTTTCAGCCGCTTCAATGAGCAGTCTGCCTGCTCCCTTTCTTCGGCTGTCGGAACTAACGGCAAGTCCCAGTACGTTTGCTAAGGTTTCACAGTACAGCGCATCGTATTTTTCTATATGGATATATCCGATGACGTTGGTGTCTATCTCGGCAACAAATACCGCTTCACGGCTCAGATCAAGTCCTGCCAGTTTTTTCTTCACAAATTCGGCAGTGCAGTCATAGCCCAGATCTTTGCTGCTGATATCAGCTATAGCTTCTGAATCCAGGACATCAGCTTTGCGAATAACTATATTCATACTATTCTTACGGGGATATCGTGCTTTTTAAGCTCCGTCTTTACCTGTCCTACGGTAAGCTCCTTGTAATGGAACAGCGACGCTGCAAGTGCTGCAGCTGCGCCCGTTTTTTCAAACACATCGGTAAAATGCTCAAGTGCGCCGCAGCCGCCGCTGGCGATTACGGGTATTTTTACGGCGCTGCATACGGCATTCAACATATCAAGGTCAAAGCCACCCTTTACTCCGTCGGTGTCCATTGAGGTGAGAAGTATCTCCCCTGCTCCAAGCTCCTCCGCCTTTTTTGCCCATTCTACGGCGTCAATGCCCATATCTATCCTGCCGCCGTTTATCACAACGGTGTAATGTCCGTCGGGGCATTTCTTTGCGTCAATGGCTACCACAACGCACTGACAGCCGAATATGTCCGCCGCCTCTCTGATAAGCTGAGGATTTTTTACGGCTGCGGAATTTACCGAGACCTTGTCTGCGCCTGCCCTGAGGGTATCACGGAAATCGTCGATGGTGCGAATACCTCCGCCTACGGTAAGGGGAACGAAAACCTTTTGAGCGGTGCGGCGGACTACGTCAAGCATGGTTCCTCGTCCTTCGTGGGAGGCGGTGATGTCGAGAAATACTATTTCATCGGCTCCCTGTGCATCATATTCGGCGGCACATTCTACCGGGTCGCCCACTTCCTTTATCCCCACAAAGTTTATTCCCTTTACGACCTTGCCTTCACGTACATCAAGACAAGGAATTATTCTTTTTGCAAGCATTTTCGTCCCTCCTTACTTTATAAGCTCTGCGAAATTGCGGAGAATTTTAAGTCCTGTTTTTCCGCTCTTTTCGGGATGGAACTGTGCGCCGTAGACTGTTCCCCTGTTTACAAGAGCTGTGACCTTATTTCCGTATTCACAGTATGCGGCTATGTCGTTATCGGAACATTCGGCGGCATAGGAATGCACGAAATATACATATTCATCATCGCCGAGACCGCTTAAAAGCGGACATTCCTTGTTAATTATAAGCTTATTCCAGCCGATGTGGGGAATGGAGAGGTTTTCGGGGGTCATAAGCTTCACTTCTCCGTCAATAAGCCCCAGACCGCTTGTCTCCTCGAATTCGTAGCCCTTTGAGAAGATAAGCTGCATTCCGAGACATATTCCGAGGAAGGGTTTCTTGACTGCTTCTTCCTTTATAACGTCCACAAGTCCCGACTGTGAGAGCATATTCATTGCCCATGGGAATGCGCCTACTCCGGGAAGGATAATGCCGTCAGCGTTTCTGATATCCTCCGCCTTTGAGGTAAGCTCGGCGGACAGTCCCAGATAATCCATTGCGTTTTTGACCGAAAAAATATTTCCTGCGCCGTAATCAACGATAGCTATCATTTATAACACCCCTTTGGTGGAAAGTATCTCTCCCCCGTTTATTTTAACTGCGTCCTTTAATGCGTGGGCAAGAGCCTTGAACATTGCCTCATTCTTGTGGTGGTCGTTGGAGCCGTAGGGACATTTCAGATGGAGGGTTATCCCTGCATTAAAGGCAAAGGCTCTCATAAACTCCTCGGTAAGGCAGTTGTCATAGTCCCCTGTTCTGGGGTCTGAGAAGCTGCATTCATATACAAGAAAGGGTCTGTTGCTGATATCAAGGCAGCAGAAGCCCAGACTTTCGTCCATGGGTATAAAGCTTGTGCCGTATCGTGCTATGCCCTTCATATCGCCCAGCGCAGCCTTGAAAGCCTGTCCCAGAACGATTCCTGTATCTTCAACGGAGTGATGTCCGTCAACAAAAAGGTCGCCGTCGGTTTTAAGCTCAAGGTCAAAGCCGCCGTGTACACAGAGGGCGGTGAGCATATGGTCAAAAAAGCCTATTCCTGTTCTGATATCGTGTCTGCCCCGGCCGTCAATGTCAAGTGTTACGCTGATCTTGGTCTCCTTGGTGTTTCGTGATATTTCGGCTTTGCGCATTTGCTTGCTCCTTTCTTTTTTACAGCAGGGAGAGAACTTCCCTGAACTCATTCAGGAATATGTGGTTTTCACGCTCTGTGCCTGCGGTCACCCGAAGATATGAGCCCATATATCTGACTGATATTCCCCTTTGAATAAGCTTTTCGTAAATTTCCTTTGCCTTGGGCGTTTTTATGAAAATAAAATTAGTTACCGAGTCGTACACCTTTTCTATGGTAAAGTATCGCTCTGCAAGCTCGGTGACTGCACTCTGGAGCATTTTGCGGCTGTGAACTATTTCGGCTGTGTATTCCATTATCATCGGCTTATGACGAAGCACAGCTGCTGCTGCCGCCTGAGTAATGGCATTGACATTGTAGGGGGATTTTGCCGCTTTAAGTGCTGTGGAAATGGTTTCTCCCGCCACTGCAAAGCCAAGTCTAAGAGCTGCAAGTCCCATATTTTTGGAGCAGGTTTTCAGCACTATGAGATTGTCAAGCTCCCCTACCATATCAAGCACGCTCTCGCCCCAGAAATCCATATATGCTTCGTCTACGATAACAAGACAGTACACGTTCTTTACAAGACGGATAATGTCCTGTCTGCGAACTCCCAAAGAGGTGGGATTGCAGGGATTTGAGAAAATTATGGCTTTGACATCGTTATTGTTGCAAAATTCCGCAACCTTGCCCACGTCTATCTTCAAATCGTCGTCCTTGGGCATATTTTTTATTTTCAGCTCGTTTATGAAGCCGTAGAAGGCGTACATGGAAAAGTCGGGAGAAAGTGTTACAACCGTATCGCCCTTATCAAGAAATGAGCTGAGGATAAGGAAAATTAACTCGTCTGAGCCGTTTCCTGCGGTGCAGTGAGCGGGGTCAAGTCCGTAAAATGCTGCAAAGGCTTCCGTAACTTCTTTTGCTGTAGGGTCGGGATAACGATTAAAATCCACGTTTTTTACTGCTTCACTTATCACATCGCCAAGCTTTTCGGATATATCAAAGCAGGACTCGTTTGCATCAAGTCTGATAGGATATTCGCCTGTTTCGGGTTCGTAGGGTTCTATGCTTTTAAGCTTTTTGTTAAGCTCGTAGGACATTTTTATTCCGCCTTTCAGAGTAATTTACTTTTCAAATCTGATCTTTATGGCGTGAGCGTGGGCGGTAAGTCCTTCCTTTTCGGCTATGCAGACAATATCGTTCTTGGCGTCAAGGAGAGCCTGCTCGGTGTAGTAAATGAACTGTGAACGCTTAACAAAGCTGTTTACGGAAAGGGGTGAGAAAAATCTTGCTGTTCCGCTGGTGGGGAGGACGTGGTTGGGTCCTGCAAAATAGTCACCCAAAGGCTCGGGGCTGTACTGTCCCATAAATACGGAGCCTACATTGTTAAGCTGTCCGAGATAGCTCATAGGGTCATTTACCTGTATCTCAAGGTGCTCGGGAGCAAGGGAGTTTGCAAGCTCTATGGCTCTGTCCATAGACTTTGTAACGATTATTGCACCGTAATTGTCGATGGAGGAACGGATTATTTCGTTTCTTGAAAGCTCTGCCATCTGCTTTTCAAGCTCTGCGGAGGTTTCATCTGCAATTTTTTCGCTTGTGGTGATAAGTATTGCGGAGGCAAGTTTGTCGTGTTCTGCCTGACTCATAAGGTCGGCGGCGAGGTATGCGGGGTCGGCGGTATCATCGGCTACTATAAGTATCTCGCTAGGTCCTGCTATCATATCTATATCAACCTTGCCGTAGAGAAGCTTCTTTGCGGTGGCTACAAAGATATTGCCGGGGCCTACTATCTTATCTACCTTGGGTATCTCCTCTGTGCCGTATGCAAGAGCGGCAATTGCCTGCGCTCCTCCGCACATAAATACCCTGTCAACTCCCACAATGGCTGCGGCGGTGAGGATATCGGGATTGGGCTTGCCGTCCTTGCCGGGAGGTGTTACCATAATTATTTCTTTTACGCCTGCTATTCTTGCGGGAACGGCATTCATAAGCACAGATGAGGGGTATGCGGCTGTTCCGCCGGGAACGTAAAGTCCTACTCTGTCAAGTCCTCTTACACGCTGTCCTAAGATACAGCCATTTTCCTTGGCATCAATAAAGCTCTGCTCCTTCTGTCTGTTGTGGAATTCGGTGATATTCTCCATTGCGTTAAGGAGTGCATTTACAAATGCTTCGTCCGCATTGCTCATTGCTTCGTGGATAACATCAAGGGGAACTTCGTAATATTCGGGGAGCTTGCCGTCGAATTTTTCCGTATATTCCTTTACGGCTTTATCGCCGTTTTCCTTAACATTCTCGATTATTTCTGAAACTATCTCGGAGACCTTTTTATCGGTCTCGCCGTTTCGCTTCTCGACTTCCTTTAAAAACTGCACCTCGGCTGTGCCGTCGGCAATTATTTTTCTTATCATTGCTGGGGACTTCCTTTCTATCAGATATTGGCTTCAATAGCGGAAATAAGCTGCTCTATCTCCTCCTTGCGGAGCTTTAGGCTTACCATATTTGCAATAAGTCTTGCGGATATGGGGCATATGTATTCGTAGACCTCAAGACCGTTTTCCTTGAGGGTGGTTCCCGTTTCTACTATATCAACGATGGCGTGGGACAGACCGAGCAGAGGGGCAAGCTCTACGCTTCCCTCAATTTTGACGATGTCCACATCCATATTCTTTTTCTCGAAAAATGTGCGGGCAACATTGGGATATTTGGTGGCGATAGTCCTTACGTGAGTTCCCTCATAGAAATCCTCGCCCTTTTTTCCTGCAAGGGCAAAGCGGCATCTGCCGAAGCCAAGGTCGGAAAGCTCGAAAAACTTTCCCTGCATTTCAATAATGGTATCCTTGCCCACAACGCCCAGGTCGCATACGCCGTTTTCCACATAGGTAATTACATCCGCCGCCTTTGCAAGCACTACTTCAATGCTGTCCCCCACGGGAAGAATAAGTTTTCTTCCTTTTTCATGAACGGCGGTGCAGTCGTAGCCGATTTTCTCAAGGAGAGCTACGGTGTCCTTTTCAAGTCTGCCCTTGGTGAGGGCTATTCTCAGAGGTCTTGCTGCATTGTTATTCATATGTATTTCTCCTAATTTAAAGATTTTCGGAGGTGATATTTTCCGAAACTATATCAATTCGCTTTATGCCCTTTTTTGCGGCATAGCTTCTTACCTCGTCTATGGCATCAAATACCGCTGTTTCGACAGTATGTCCCTCGGCAATAAGCTTTCTGCTATGGGCAACGGCAGCAGCTTCATATCCGTCTGTACCGAAAACGAGAACATCGGCGGGCACAGGCTTGAAGTTAACTCTTTTCAGCTCCGCTCTGGCAACAGCATCAACATTTACCGCAAAGCCCGTTGCGGGAACATCATAACCAAATTCGGACAGCAGCTTGTCATATCTTCCGCCCGACAGAACAGCGTCGCCGCAGCCTTCGATATATCCCTTGATGACCGTACCCGTGTAGTAATCCATACGGTTTACAAGTCCCAGATCAATGGTTATCATTCCGTTATATCCGAGAGAAACTGCTTTTTCATATGTACTTCTGAGGTCTGTAAGAACTGCGTCCGTTTCGGGATCGCTGTATATGGCTGCCGCTTCCGCAAAGACCTCCTCACCGCCGAAAAGACGGGGAAGCTGCTTTAATGCACGTGTTACCTCGTTATCGCCTATACTCTCAAGAAGGTCATTAAGGGCAGGATAGTTCTTGACCTCGATAAGTCCTCTGATATTCTCGGCGGTATCGCTGTCACAGCCAAGCTTATTTAAAAGTGCCTTGAAAAAGCCGATATGTCCTATCTCAAGGCGGAAGCCCTCTGTCTCAAAGGAGGACAGCACCTCAAGGGCATTTGAAAGCACCTCAAGCTCGGCACGTCCCGAAGCTGAGCCGATAAGCTCTATTCCCGTCTGACGGATCTCGTCGCTTCTGCCTCTCATACTGGGCTTGTTGCGGTAAACGCTCTGGCTGTAGCATAGTCTGAGGGGCAATGTTTGCTCTCTTAGTCGGGTCGCGGTCATTCGTGCGATAGGCATTGTGGAGTCGGGGCGGACTACCATAAGGCGAGCCTTATTATCTACAAGCTTGTACATTGTTTCCTGGGGGAAATATCTTGATTTCATATTGAATACATCGTAGAACTCAAGTCCCGGTGTGATGACTTCGGAATAGCCCTTAGCTCTGAACACCTTCTGGAGACGCTCCTCCACCGCTCTTACTGCGGCACATTCCTCGAAAAGAAGGTCTCTTGTTCCCTCGGGGGTAATTAAATCATATCGTTTCATACAGTCTTTATCTCCCTGTTAATTTATCATAGTAAAGTGTTATCGTAGTATCATAATACCATAATACCACACTGTTGTCAAGAGGTACAGGATAAATTAGGCAATATAGCCTTTGATTTTCAAAAAATCCTCGTTAAGCTTGTCTATATCAACTAAGCCTTCGGGACTGACGGAAGTAGCTTCAACGGTAAAATCACCGTTATATCCCATTTTTCGCACAAAACCGAAAAAATTGTCAAAATTAACATTTCCGCTGCCTATATGGAGAGTTTTTAAGGCATTCCAATCCTTAATTCCGCCGCCATAATCGTTAATGTGAAGATGTTTTATATGCTTCTGCCAAAGCTCCTTGTTATATATCCTCTCGAGCTCCCCGTGAAACTGTGCCATTTTGGTGTCAAAGGTAAAGCTTATGTCGGGGTACGCTGCTTCAAGCTCAAGAAATCTTTCCATGGGCGATGAAACATTGCAGACCACATTTTCAATAGTGAGCAGCAGTCCGTGCTTTTCGGCAATATTTTTCAGACGGTCATATGCTCTGAGATTTTCAGAGAAATTGCTGTCGGAAACAAGCCCGTTCCAGAGATGAAGCACAAGAAGCTCTGCTCCTATGGTTTCAGCCGCTTTGCAGTCAAATTCAAAGCGGTCATAAGCCTCGGCATTACCTTCCGAAACAAGCTCCCCTATCTCCTTTTCACAATGGACGGTGGGGATAACAAGTCCCATTAGGGCAATATCCTCCATGATGTCCATACACCCGTACCAGCTCTGATATATCATAAGCTCAAAGCCGTCAAATTTCAGCTTTTCTGCAAACTCGGGCAGGAGCCTGTGGTTCCTGCCGTTTCTGCGTGTAATAAGCGCTCCTGTGGAGCATAATATTCTGTTCATATTCTCACTCCTCAGAAAAGACTTATCTGGTCGGATTTGGGAAGGTCTCCCATTGCACCCAGAGATACAAGTTTGTCGATAACGGAATTTGAAACTCCGCTTTTCTCCTGAAGCTCGTCGATTGAAATGAAATCTCCTGCCTGAACAGCGTCGTAAAGGGCTTTTGCGGCGTTCTCACCAATGCCGCCCGCCGATGAAAAGGGCAGACGTATCTTTCCGTCCTCAACGGTGTATTTGGTGGCGTGGGACTTGTAAATGTTTATGGGCAGGAAATCAAAGCCTCTTGCCATCATTTCGTTTGTGAGCAGGAGCATATCATATGTACCCGATTCCTTTGCCGTTTTGTCATTGCCCTTTGATTTTATCTCGTTCATCTTTAGCTTTACAGCCTGTCTGCCGAGCATTGCGGTCTCGGCGTCGAAATCCTCGCCGCGAACGGTGAATATTGTAGCGTAAAATTCCAGCGGATAGTAAACCTTATACCAGGCAAGCTTGTTTGCGGCAATTACGTATGCGGCAGCGTGAGCCTTGGGGAACATATACTTTATCTTGAGACAGCTGTCGATATACCATTCGGGAACATCGTGATCCCTCATAGTCTGCTTCATTTCTTCGGTGAGAAGCTTTGGGGCTTTTCCCTTTCGGGTTATCTCCATTATTTTAAAGGAAAGGTTCGGGTCAACACCATGATATATAAGATATGTCATAATACCGTCACGGCAGCCGATAACCTCGGAAATGGTGCAGACCCCGTTTTTGATAAGATCCTGTGCATTTCCAAGCCATACGTCCGTACCGTGAGAAAGTCCCGATATCTGTAAGAGGTCGGAGAATTTGGTAGGCTTTGCGTCAAGAAGCATCTGCATAGCAAAGCCTGTGCCCATTTCGGGGATTGCAAGAGTTCCCGTCTGCCAGCCGATGTCCTCGGCGGTCACTCCAAGGGCTTCGGGTGATGCATATAGGCTCATTACCTTTTCGTCCGCAGGGAAAATATCCTTTGTCATAACACCCGTCATATCCTCAAGGTGCTTATAAAGTGTGGGCACATCGTGTCCAAGCTCGTCAAGCTTCAGAATGGTATCGTGAAGGGAATGGAAGTCAAAGTGGGTTGTTATAAAGCTGGATTTTGGATCCTCGGCAGGGTGCTGAACGGCGGTAAAATCGTAAACCTCATAATCCGAGGGTACAACGACCATTCCTCCGGGGTGCTGACCTGTGGTGCGCTTAACACCCGTACAGCCGAGAGTAAGGCGGTTTTCCTCAGCCTTTGATACCTTTTTGCCCACTGCTTCAAGGTAATGCTTCACATAGCCGTAAGCGGTCTTTTCGGCAACGGAGCCTGTTGTTCCTGCCTTGAACACGTTTTCGGGTCCGAAAAGGGTCTCGGTGTATTTATGAGCAGAGGTCTGATATTCACCGGAGAAGTTAAGGTCGATATCGGGCGCTTTGTCTCCGTTAAATCCGAGGAATGTCTCAAAGGGGATATCGTGTCCCTCTCGGATATAATCGGTGCCGCATTTTGGACATTTTTTCGGCGGCAGGTCATATCCTGAGCCGTAGGTACCGTCGGTAAAGAATTCACTGTTTTTACAGTTGGGGCAAAGATAGTGGGGCGGCAGGGAATTAACCTCTGAGATTCCCGACATATTCGCCACAAAGGAAGAGCCTACGGAACCTCTTGAGCCTACCTGATAGCCGTGTTCATTGGAGTTTGCCACAAGCTTCTGGGCAATCATATAAAGCACTGCAAAGCCGTTTTTGATAATAGAGTTAAGCTCCTTGTCAAGCCGCTTCTGAACTATTTCGGGAAGAGGGTCGCCGTACATTTCTTTGGCTCTCTGCCATGTTATCCGTGGAAGCTCCTCCTCGGCGTTATCCATGCTGGGGGTGAATGTTCCCGGCGGAATGGGACGGATATCCGGGTCTATCATATCCGCAATTTTGTTGGTATTTGTAACAACGACCTCGTATGCCTTTTCCTTTCCCAGATAGGAAAATTCCTCAAGCATTTCATCGGTTGTACGCAGATAAAGGGGCGGTTGATGCTCGGCGTCGGCAAATTTGTCAAACATAAGTATCTTTCGGAAAACCGAGTCCGCCGGATCCATAAAATGCACGTCGCAGGTGGCGACAACGGGAATATTCAGCGCCTCACCCAGCTTAACAATTGTCTTGTTAAATTCCTGCAGATCTTCAACCGTCTTGATATTGTCATAGTCCTCGTCACGAATGAGGAACTCATTATTCATACATGGCTGTATTTCCAGATAATCGTAAAATGAAGCAATATCGCAGAGAACGTCCCAGGGTCTGCCGTCACGGACAGCGGTAAAAAGCTCTCCCGATTCGCAGGCACTGCCCACGATAAGTCCCTCACGGTGAGCAATAAGCTCAGACATAGGTATTCTCGGGCGGCGGTGATAATATTTGATATGACCGAATGAAACAAGCTTGTAAAGATTTTTAAGTCCTGCATTGTTTTTAGCAAGGATTATCTGATGATATGCTCTTAGACTTTTGGGATCGACATTTTTTGTGACCCTGTTAATGTCACTGATATTGACGCAGTTATCCTCCTCAATGAGACGAGCGGCAAGCTTGATAAAGATCCTGCCCAGCATTTTCGCGTCCTCAAAGGCTCTGTGATGGTCAAATTCTCCAAGTCCAAGGTGCTTTGCAACGATGTTCAGCTTGTGCTTTTTAAGCTCGGGAAGCATACTTCTGCACATTACCACCGTATCAATAATGGAAAAATTGAACTTTATTCCCTGACGGACACATTCCGCCTTGATAAACGACGTATCAAAGCCTGCATTATGGGCAATAAGAACGGGATCCTCTCCGCAGTATTCGATGAATTTTTCAAGTGCCTCCTTCTGAGAGGGAGCGCCCTCGATCATCTCTCCTGTAATTCCCGTAAGCTTTGTTATCCTTTCGGGAATTGGCTTTTCGGGGTCTGCAAAGCTTGAGAAGGTATCGCATAGCTCAAGGTCACGCAGACGGACAGCACCGTACTCGATTATCCTCTCGCCTGTGGCGGAAAAGCCCGTGGTCTCAAGGTCAAAAACGATAAGCTCTCCCTTTAAGGGAACGTCCTTATAAACTCTTACAGCCTCGACGATATCGTCAACTGAATACGCCTCACAGCCGTAGATTATCTTGAAATCTCCGCCGCTTTTTCTGATATCATCACAGGCGGCAACAGCTTCGGGAAAAGCCTGCACTCCTCCGTGGTCGGTTATGGCAATAGCCTTGTGTCCCCATGAATATGCACGCTTTATGAGCTTGTCCGCAGGAGTGATAGCGTCCATTGTGGACATATTGGTGTGCATATGAAGCTCAACACGCTTCTCCTCACAGGTGTCTGTCCTGTCCTTCTTCTTCACAAGCATAATATCGTTTGCACGAAGAACAAACTCATTGTCAAAGGTATCAAAATCCACCCTGCCGCGAATAATGGCGGTGGTTCCGTTTTTCAGCGCCGAAAGCACATTTTCGCTGTCCTTGTCCGCAAAATCCTTGATCGATATGGAGCCTGTGTAATCGGTGAGGCTGACGGTGGTTATGCGCTTTTCCTCGCCTTTTTTGTTTTTTATCTCCTTTTCGGAATAATCGAAAACATCTCCCCAGATAACAATTCCGTTCTGAGGTTCGTATATATCGCCGATATTCGTCACGCTGTCGGCAAAAATTCGCTTACCCTTGATTATCTGCGCTCCCTCGCTCATTACGGGTATGGTCTTGAAATCCACCGAAACTATTTCTTCCTTAGGTGGTGCAGAAAAAACAGGCTTCTGAGGAGCGTCGGGGTCGGGAACAGGTATAGAATTCTCATATGCCTGTCTCAGCTGCTCCTCATAGCTGTCCTGAGAAGACTGCTTTTCTATGAGCTTTACACCTATTTTTACAGAAAATTCGTCATTTATCAGCTTTGAAAGAGCTGCCTCAAAGCCCGCACGTGAAAGAAGCTCCGCTCCTCCCCTTTTCAGCTCAATGTGGAGAATATTATCATCTATGTAATAAAATGCGCCGTTTAAATGACCGTTTATCACCGCCATATCCTGCTTTAAGCGCTGTACAGCTTCCGGGGCATATTTGGCATCAAGCATATCGGGAGTATATCGGCAGTTGACCCGAAGAAGGTCAAGTCCCACAGCCTGTGCGGCGGCACGTTCGAATTCGTCAAGGTTTTCAAAACGCTGAAGCTGCTGAAAAGCGGCATAAAGGTACATTTTTTTGCCGTCCTTGCTTCTGGAGATACGTATCAGCTCTCCCTTGCCCACAGGATTTGGGATCTTATCGGTATATTCCGAAAACAGCTCTTTTATCAGCAATTTTTATCTTCCTCCCGCAGTTTCTCTATTTCGCTCAAAAGCTCACGCAGAACGTCCTCTTCCCTGACCTTCCGCAGAAGCTCGCCTTTTTTGAAGAGCACAGCACAGCCGTCACCGCCTGCAATGCCTATATCCGCCTCTCTTGCTTCACCGGGACCGTTAACGGCGCAGCCCATTACAGCAACGGTAATGTCAAGGGGAATGTCCTTTACTGCATTCTCAACCTCTGCCGCCAGCTTCACAAGGTTGATTTTTGTTCGTCCGCAGGTTGGACAGGACACAAATCTTACTCCGTGACCCTTTCCTACAGCCATAAGTATATCCTTCGCGGCGGCTATCTCTTTTACAGGGTCATCGGTAAGGGAAACTCTGATAGTCTCGCCAATGCCGTCACAGAGCAGAGAACCTATTCCCACCGCCGATTTGATTATTCCCATTCTCTCGGTACCCGCTTCGGTTACTCCCAAATGAAGCGGATATGAAGTCCTTTCTGCTGCAAGGCGATAGGCTTCTATCATAGTTTTAACGTCCGAGGATTTTATGGAAATAACTATGTCCTCAAAATCACATCTTTCAAGCAATGCGGCGTGGCTTACGGCACTTTCCACAAGTGCCTCGGCGCAGGGTCTGCCATATTTTGCAAGAAGCTCCTTTTCAAGAGAGCCTGAATTTACTCCTATCCTGATAGGGATATTTCTTGCCCTGCAGCAGTCCGCCACAGCCTTTACCCTGTCCATACCGCCAATATTTCCGGGATTTATACGTATCTTGTCAACTCCTGCGGCGGCACACTCAAGAGCGATCTTATAATCAAAATGAATGTCAGCCACAAGGGGTATGGATACCTTGTTTTTGATAGCAGGAATGAGCTTTACCGCCGCCATATCGGGTACAGAAGCTCTTATTATCTCGCACCCTGCCTTTTCAAGGGATACAGCCTGCCTGACGCTGCCTTCGATGTCCTCCGCAGGTACATTCAGCATTGACTGTATATAAATCTTGCTTCCGTCAAGAATAAGATCTCCGACCTTTACGGGGTGAAGCTTTCTCATAATAAATCATTCCTTTAATTTCACACAAAAATATTTTTTACATCATTGAATGTTACGATTATCATCAGTATCATAAGCAGAGCAAAGCCTACAAAATGCACCATACCCTCGGTCTCGGCTTTCATAGGCTTGCGGCGAATGGCTTCAATAATGAGGAAAACCAGACGTCCTCCGTCCAGTGCGGGCAGGGGCAGGAGATTGAAAATTCCCACATTAACGCTTATAAGCATAGCAATATCCAACAGATATCCAATATCAAAGCCCGATTCCTGCGCACTTTCGGAAATTACCGTAACGATGCCCACAGGTCCCTGCAGGTTGTTAAGTCCGTATTTGCCCGAAATAAGATCTCTCAGGGACATGAGGATAAGGCGTGAATAGTACATAAACTTGTTTGCGGCGGCAGGTAGAAGCTCGGCAGGCGTAATATCCTTGAGATACACCTTAAAGTCATAATTAAGTACACGCGTGCCTGTTTCCTCGTCTATAGTAAGTCCGAATTTCACTCCGTCAAGAGTGATTTTCTCACCGCTTCGCTCAATCACGAAATCCAGAATGCCGTCCTCATCGTTTCTCAGCTGATAAATAATATCGTTGGCTGTAAAAATGTGAAGTCCGTTGACCTTAACGATCCTGTCACCCTGAGCCATACCCGCTGCCTCGCAGCCGGAGCCGGGAGTAACCTCTGCAATGATAGTGGTGGTGAGCTTGCCCGAAACAAGGAAAATAATCAGAGCAATGATAAATCCCAGAATAAGGTTCATCACAGCTCCTGCGGCAATAACGGCGATACGTCTTCCCACAGACTTTTTGCGGAAGCTGTTTTCATCTTCCGACTCCTCGTCCTCACCCATTGAGCAAAATCCGCCCAAAGGCAGGAGACGTATGGTAAACAGCGTGTTTTTTCCCTGTTTCTTAAATATTACGGGACCCATACCTATGGCAAACTCCTGCACATCAATGCCGCATTTTCTTGCCACGATAAAATGTCCGAACTCATGGACAATAACTATCACGCAGAAAATCAGAACTGCGCTGACAATGGAAATAACTGTACTCATTTATTCCTCCGAACAGTGATATCAGCAAAATCTGCTGTTTATGTAATCCCTTGCCTCTGCATCGGCAGCTAAGACAGCTTCAAGAGTATCGGCAGCGCGGACTGTAATATTATCGAGAGCGCCGCTTACTCCCCTGCCTATATCCCCAAAGCCTATCTTTCCGGAAAGGAAAAGCTCCACTGCCCTTTCGTTTGCACCGTTAACGATACTGCCGGCAGTGCCTCCGATCCTTGCGGCTTTTACAGCAGCCTTTAGGCACTTGAATGTATCATAATCGGGCTTTTCAAAGGTAAGTGTGCCGTAATCGGTCAGAGACAGCTTTGCCGAGAGAGATTCGCATCTTTCGGGATAGGTAAGAGCCAGCTGAATGGGTATTTTCATATCGGGAACACCGAGCTGAGCAATAACCGCATTATCAGAAAGGACTACCGCTGAATGAACAATGCTCTGGCGATGTACTACAATCTCTACCTGGGAGGGAGATACGCCGAAAAGATGACAGGCTTCCATAAGTTCAAGTCCCTTATTCATCAGCGTGGCGCTGTCAACAGTGATCTTTCGTCCCATAGACCAGTTGGGGTGACAAAGAGCCTGCTGAGTGGTGACTGTTTCAAGCTCACCTGCTGTCATTCCGAAAAACGGGCCACCCGAAGCAGTTAGTATCAAGCCCTTCAGCTGCTTTTTAACGTCTCCCTTTACTCCCATAAGGCATTGGAAAATAGCGCTGTGTTCGCTGTCAACGGGCAGAATGGTTATCCCCTTTTGTGCGGCAAGCTTCATTACGATATCGCCCCCTGCAACAAGCGTCTCCTTGTTGGCAAGAGCGACCTCTATACCGTTTTCAAGAGCGGAAACAGTCGGTTTAAGACCCACCATTCCCACAACAGCATTAACGGTGAGATCTGCCGTTTTGTCAGCCGCAAGCTCACAAAGCCCGTCAAGACCTGCAAGTATCTCGGTATTACTGTCCGAAAGCTCTTCTTTCAGTGGTTTGTAATATTTTTCATCATAAATGCAGACTCTTTTGATATCAAACTCTCTCGTCTGCTCCGCCAACTTTTTATAGTTGCTTTTTACTGCAGCGGAATGGATACCAAATCCGTGACGGCGGCACACTTCGACTGTCTGTGTGCCTATTGAACCGCCCGAACCTAAAAGATTTATCTTTTTCATTATCATTCACCCAAAAAATCAAGGTGCTGTCCTGCCCCGAATTTACCCGAGCCGAAACAGCACCGATATTATTTCATCAGCTTACGGAATGAATAAATATTTTCTGACCGAAAGCGTTGAACACAAGCATTATATAGGGAAGAACAAAGAATACGCTGTCAAATCTGTCCACAACGCCGCCGTGACCCGGAAGAAGCTTTCCGTAATCCTTGATGTTGTACTCACGCTTCAGCAGAGAAGCGGAAAGATCTCCGACCATACTTATTACCGCGGCAATAAGCATAATGACCGCAAGTGCAATATAGTTCACATCAAAATCTATTCCCTTGACCGTGTGCATAAAATACTTGTAACCCATACCAAAGAACACGAAAACCACAGCAGTGACTACAAATCCGCCTACAGCGCCTTCAATGGTTTTTTTCGGGGATATGTCGGGACAAAGCTTGTGCTTTCCGCAGGCAGTTCCCACAAAATATGCTCCTGCGTCCGGTATCCAGGCAGCCATCAGTGCCATTACTACATAACATATGCCGTGGATTTCGCTCATATTCTTGAGAGATACAAGACAGGTTATGGAAAAAGTAATAAGGCTTGTAACTGTGACCATTACCGCAAGCTTGTCAAAGGGAAGCTTTTTGTGATCTGCCACATAACCTGCAAACATAAAAAATACGATCAGGGAAGCAACAAACATTCTCCAAACTATTCCCACCTGCGGAAACCAGGTAAGCATTGGTATGGCAGCGGCAAAAAGCAGGCACATTCCGAAATGAACGAGAAATTTCCTGCAGCCGCAGACGGTGAGTATCTCCTGCACGGACATTATGGCGATAAATGACACAAATATTGGAAAAATCAGCGTATTGTTAAGGCATAAGACCAGAATACCCACAGAAATGCCCACAACCGCAGTGATCAAACGCTGTTTCACCTTTATACACCTCCGAATCGTCTGCTGCGTGACGCATATGACTCAAGAGCTTTTTTTAGCTCTTTTTCGTCGAAGTCAGGCCACAGCGTATCAGTAAAATAGAATTCGGCATAAGCCGATTGCCACAGCAGAAAATTAGATAACCGCTGCTCACCGCTGGATCTTATAATGAGGTCGGCTTCGGGAGCCGAGCCTGTGTAGAGCATTCCCGCAAAGGTCTTTTCATCAATATCCTCGGGGCGTATATCCCCGTCAGCGGACAACCTTACAAGCCGTTTTGCGGCATAAACGATATCGTCCCTGCCGCCGTAATTCATAGCAAGCATAATAGTCATAGAAGTGTACTTAGCCGAGTTATTTTCAAGCTCGGTCATTCTGCAGCGAAGCTCATCGGGAAAAGGTGTTTTATCTCCGAGAAAGCGTATCCGTGCTTTTTGTCCCGCAAACCTTTCAGCCTCGTTGAGATATTCCTTGAAAAGCTTCATAAGAGCGTCCACCTCATCGGCTGGCCGCTTCCAGTTTTCGGTAGAAAAAGCATAAAACGTCACATATGGAATGCCGATACTGCGGCAAGCTTCGACCACTTTTTTCAGAGCCTCTCCGCCTGCCTTATGACCAAGATTTCTGGGCAGACCGCGCTTTGCCGCCCACCTTCCGTTGCCGTCCATTATAAAGCCGATGTGACGGGGAAGGGTGGAAAGCTCTCTTTTTTTTTCAACAGCTCCTATAACTACACGTCCTCTCGATTACTGATTCAAAGGACAGATCAGACTGTCATTATCTCCTTTTCCTTAGCGGCAACAGCTGCATCAACGTCCTCAACAGCCTTGTCGGTCACCTTCTGGAGATCCTTTTCAAGACCCTTCATATCGTCCTCGGTGATCTCGGAATTCTTCTTCATAGCTTTGAGCTTATCAAGAGCGTCACGCCTTGCATTTCTGATAGTGACCTTTGCCTCTTCGCCCGTAGCCTTGACCTGCTTAACAAGCTCTTTTCTGCGTTCCTCGGTAGGCTGAGGGAAAGCAAGACGGAGGCATTTTCCGTCGTTTGTGGGAGTAATGCCGATATCAGAAGCCTGAATAGCCTTTTCAATATTCTTGAGTGCGGAAACGTCCCAGGGCTGGATAACAAGAACTCTTGCCTCGGAAACGCTGATAGCAGCCATTGCGTTTACAGCTGTGGGCGTTCCGTAATAATCTACCTGAACCTTATCGAGAATAGCGGGATTTGCTCTGCCTGCTCTGATGGTGTCAAATTCTCTTCCGAGAGCTGCGAGGCATTTGTTCATCTTATCCTGAGCTGTTTTGATCTGTTCGTTCATTTTAATAATTCCTTTCAATGTTAAATTTATGCAGGTAATTTACGTAAAATAATCTTAATCCTCGGGTACCACAAGAGTTCCCACCGATTTGCCCATGCAGGCGTCATAAATGTTCTCGGGACGGCTGAGATCGAAAACAAGAATGGGAAGATTGTTGTCCTTGCACATCGAAGCGGCGGTGCTGTCCATAACGGCAAGATTTTTAACAAGTATCTCATTGAAGGTAAGCTTGTCGTATTTAACAGCGTCGTCGTACTTATTGGGGTCCTTATCGTATACTCCGTCCACCATAGTCGCCTTGAGAACGATGTCAGCCTCGATCTCGGCAGCTCTCAGAGTGGAAGCGGTGTCGGTGGAGAAGAAGGGATTACCTGTTCCGCAGCCAAATATGACCACACGGCCCTTTTCAAAATGGCGGACTGCCTTATTTCTTATGTAAGGCTCAGCGACCTGGGGCATAGAAATAGCAGTCTGAACACGAACGTCAAGTCCCATTGACTCGAGAACATCGGCAACGGCAAGAGCGTTCATAGTGGTTGCAAGCATACCGATGTGGTCAGCCCTTGTTCTGTCCATAGCACCGCTTGAGCGGCCTCTCCAGAAATTTCCGCCGCCAACAACGATACCCATCTGAACTCCTGCTTCTGCGCATTTCTTGATGCTTGCGCATATAGGAGTGATGACTCCGTAATCAAGTCCTGTTTTTTTATCGCCTGCAAGAGCCTCACCCGAGAGCTTGAGCAGGACGCGCTTGTATTTGATCTGATCGGACATTTGCAATATACTTCCTTTCACGATACAGTTTTCACTATTCATTTTACACTATTTTACTCAGAATGTAAAGCGTTTTTTGTAAAAATTTATCATCCTTACAAATTATTTCACATATTCATCAAAAATACTTTCGCAGACTGAATTGTCACAGGTAACGGCATACATATAATAGCCGTTCTTTTCAGCGGAGAAGAAATTTTCCAGCTTGTCAAATTCATCGGGATTATAGCCTTCAAAATCCTTTTTTCTTGTTTCTATCCTCTTTTCGGCAGCGGTTTTGATATCATCAATACTCACACCGTCGGTATTTATAATAAATATCTCATCGGCAAATCCGCCCGAGCCGCATATGTACATTGAGAAATCGCAGCTGTCGGGGACTGTAAGATCGAGATACATTCCGATCCTGTCTGCTCCCACCTCTGCCATAGAAGGAAGCTCCACCGCCGCCATGACAGCATTTGCAATATCACTGCACAAAACTGTTTCGGTCTTAGTCTCGGTCTCGGACGGAATTTCCGTCTCTGACTCGGCTAAGGTCACAACAGCCTCTTCCGAAGCTGTTATCTCGGTGTAAGTTCCGCTTGCTCCGGGTTCGTTTTCGGTCTCGCCCGAGCAGGCGGAAAGAGTAAGCGCGCACAATGCCGCACAAGCGGCAGCTAAGGTATTTTTCATAATTACTATCCTCGTCAATCTGTATTATTCAGCGCCCCAGCTTACAGCCGAAGCCCTGTTGTTATTATTATTCGCTGTAAACGTGTGAAAGCAGGAAATCCAGCATTATCCTGTATGTGGACTTCATAAAATGGATACCGTCCGCTTCGGCATATTCCTCGGGAAAACGTCCGTCGCTGCCCTTGAGAGAAGTATTCAGATCTACAAAATAAACACAGCGGTTGTTGGCAAATTTAAGAAGATCGGAGTTAAAGCTGTCGATATCCGAATTAAGAATAGGATTTTCCTCGTTTGTCTCCCTTGCTCCCGTTACGGGCGGAACGGAAATTATATAGATGTTAGTCTTTTCCCTGTCAATGCTGTCGATGAAATCCCCGTAAGCGGCAAGGAGCTGTTCATCGGTGTATGTTCCGAGAAGATTAAGCCCCAGCAGAACGTAGAGATTTTCGGGAGCCGCCGCATTTATCTTATCGGCGGCAAGAATTTCGCTGCCATCGGGATTTGTAAGAGGTGTGGTGTTGATGCTCATAACGCTCATACCCACTCCCGCAGCTATCCTGTCCTCGGGAATAAAGCCGTATGAACCCAACCCCACAATAAGCGAGTCTCCAGCGAACATACAGCTGTCAAAATAGCTTTCGTCCCTCGGAGCGCTTTGTGCAATAGGATTGATATCAGCAGTAGAGGTGCGTTCAGGCTCATTGACAGTAGTCTCCTCGGTAATGGGAACTATCTCGCCATCATGCTTCCGGGGAAGCTCATCACTCCTCATGTAAAGTGCAAAGCAGGCAATAAAGCTTGCAAAAACAAAAAGAAGAACAAAAGAAAGTCGGAATTTCATTCCCTTTTTTTTCTTTCTATCGTAGTATGACGACAATTTTACTTCCCTCTTTCCGAAAATTCTGCAAAGCTAAATTTATTATACTACATACTCGGACAAAAATCAACATTTTGACAGATTAAAATTTTATTAACAGCCAAATGTCTTCGTATGTACTGCAAAGACATATGCAAATTATAGAACAAGCATATATCTCTGCATTATTTCTCAGCCTGCCGCTTTTTCGGCACATTCAAGCATCGTATCGGCAAATATGGCATAGCCTCTTGTAGGGTCTCTCACAAAAACGTGAGTTACCGCACCGACAAGCCTGCCGTCCTGGATAATAGGACTGCCGCTCATTCCCTGAACTATTCCTCCCGCCTTTTCGAGCAAACGTTCATCGGTAATTCGGACCACCATATTTTTTCCTGCTTCCGAAGCCTTCAGATCGACCTTTTCTATCTCCACGCTGTACTCCTTCGGCGATGAGCCGTCCACCGTAGCATATATCACCGCCGCTCCCGTTTTTATCTCCTGCCTCATAGCCACAGGAACAGCGCTGACCATAGAGGGGCATTTGTCCATATACCCGTATATCCCGCTTTCGGAGTTTAATACAAGATTTCCGCAGGACTTGTCCGAAGTAA